>CALMWO010000555.1 GCA_937873805.1 uncultured Hyphomonadaceae bacterium | reverse complement strand
ATCCACCCGCGCGATGTTTATATAGCACCGAAGTCGCGTTGGGTGCTGGTAGGGGCGACTAGCGAGCGCGGGCGTGCCGACACTGACATCGAGCCCGCGAGAATCGCGGCGCTGAAGGCAAAGGCGGCCGAGCTGGTTTCCGTGCTGGGCAACGCGCCGGAGGTGACGGCCTGGGCTGGCGTCCGGCCGGGAACGCCAGACGACGCGCCGATGATTGGTCAGACAGCTATTCCGGGTGTTTTCGCGGCATTGGGGCATTATCGAAACGGCATTCTATTCGCCCCTGCGACCGCAGAACTCGTCGCAGACCAGGTTATTGACGGTAAAGTGAGCCCGTTGGCCGCTGCGTTCGATCCGCTGAGGTTTGACAAGCAGGGCGAGGCGCCGCACTCGCCATCGCAACAAAACTAGCTGGGCGCCAAGTCCAGATCGGGAAGAGAAAGTTCGGGAGAGTCGCATGCACAACATCGCACCGATGACGGAAGACCAGCAGTCGATCCAGGATGCGGTCGCAGCGGTCTGCCGAGAGTTCGACGCCGAGTACTGGCGCAAGACGGATGAGACCGGCAAGTGGCCGGAAGAATTCACCAAGGCGATGGCAGACGGCGGCTGGCTCGGCATCGCCATGCCGGAAGAAGTGGGTGGTTCGGGCCTCGGCCTGAAGGAAGCCTCCATCATGATGCAGACGGTCGCGCGTTCGGGCGCCGGCTTCACGGGCTGCTCGTCGATCCACCTCAACATCTTCGGCGCGAAGCCGATCGAGAAGTTCGGCACGTCGGAACAGAAACAGGAATACCTGCCCAAGATCATCTCGGGCCAGCAGAAAATGTGTTTCGGCGTCACCGAGCCGAACTCGGGCCTCGACACGTCGAGCCTTGAGACGCGCGCTGAGCGCACCAATTCAGGCTACGTCATCAATGGCCGCAAGATCTGGACGACGGGCGCGCAGCGCGCCGACAAGATCCTGCTGATCGCGCGCACGACGCCGAAGGACAAGGTCGCCAAGCCGTACATGGGCCTGTCGCTGTTCTACTGCGACATGAAAGGCATCGAGGCCAAGCCGATCCCGAAGATGGGTCGCAAGGCTATCGAGTGCAACATGCTGTACTTCGACAATGTCGAAATCCCGAAAGAGGCGCTGATCGGCGAAGAAGGCCAGGGCTTCAAATACCTGCTGCAGGGCTTGAACCCCGAGCGCGTGCTGTTCGCTGTCGAGGCAATCGGCCTCGGCTTCGCAGCGCTTGAGCGCGCGACTACCTACGCGAAAGAGCGCGTCGTGTTCGGTCGCCCGATCGGCCAGAACCAGGGCGTGGCGCATCCGCTGGCCAAGTCGTGGGCCGAACTCTCCGCTGCCGAATTGCTCGCTTACAAGGCCGCCGACCTTTACGACAAAGGCCTCGAGTGCGGCGCTGAAGCGAACGCTGCGAAGTATCTCGGCGCGGAAGCGGGCTTCACCGCCTGCGAAGCCTCGGTGCTCGCGCATGGCGGCATGGGCTACGCGAAAGAGTACGACGTCGAGCGCTACATGCGCGAAGCGATGATCGCACGCATCGCGCCGGTCAGCCGCGAGATGATCCTCAACTTCATCTCCGAGCGCGTGCTGGGCCTGCCGAAGAGCTACTGAGCCCAGCCCACGCTCTCATGCCTCAGTCCGCAACCGGCGTGAGCCGGGTGCGGTTCTGGGTGCCGTCGGCGCCAGTGTAGATGAACCACACATCGTTGCCTGCCCATTCGATCTGGATCGATTGGAAGGGGCGGCCGCGCATGTTGCTCGGGTTCTTCGTCACGATGGGCGAGAGAACAAGAACGTTCTTGTTGTCCACCGTGTAGGTGCCGCCGAAGCTGGTGAAGGCGCCGAAGATTCCACCGCGTTCTGTATCCGTCGGCGCGTCGCTGAGAAGCGGGCGCGGCGCAAATGACGAGACGTAGTTCGCGGCGAAATGCGTTGGCGTGAAGATATAATAGCCAGGCTGCATATCCGCGACGTGCGTACCCGCATCATGGCCTGAACCAACGACCATCTCGGCGCGGCGCCATACGCCAAGCAGGCGCTGGGATTCCGGCGTCACCTTTGTCTGGTCTTCCGCCAGCCGCGAGAAGCGCGTCTTGACGACGCCGTTCTCAGGGGTGGTTCGCGTCAGCCACAGATCCTCGCCAACCCACGACACGTCGTAGTCGAACGTCGTGTCCCCGATCATGTTCAAAGGGTTCTTGGCAGTCAGCGGAGCGAGCGTCAGCTTGTCATCCGCGTTGGTGTAGGTCCCGCTGTTTCCGGTGAAGGGCGCGTAGGCGCGTCCTTCTTCTTCAACCGACGGTTCCTCACTGAGATTGGCGCGCGGCGCGAAGCCGTCCACGGCCGTGATCGCGTAGTGCGTCTTGCCGAAGACATAGAGGCTGGGCTGCACATCGATGGTGTGGCGTCCGGCTTGCGGGCCGGTCTCGTGAACGATCTCGGCGCGCTGCCACACGCCTTCGAGTGTTGGCGGTGGTCGTTCGGCCGCGTCGGCTGTGCGAATGGATTCAGCCGGTCCGCAGGCCGTCAGCGGCAGCCCGACAATGAGCAGGAAAGCGGCGATGGTTCGATTCATGTCATACCCCGAACATCAAGATCCAAAGGGCGAGCACGTCCCGATAGAATATCACCACCGCAACCCAATGTAATGCTGCGGCGCCGCGTGAGATGCGACGCAGTCGCGGGGCGCTTGCATCCGTTTACCGAAGATCGTTGCGGCACTAGCCTGCAGCGTTTCTGAAGGGCCGTTTTTTATGTCATCCATTCTGATCACGGGCGCCGGCAGCGGCATTGGTCGCGCGACGGCGGTGGCGTTCGTGAAAGCCGGGTGGGACGTCGCGCTGGTTGGGCGGAGAGCCGACGCGCTTGCAGAGACCGCACAGCTTGCGGGCGGCGGGCTGGTTGTTGCGGGCGATGTGACGAAGGCCGATCAGGTTGAAGCGGTGTTTGCGTCGGCTGTCGAAAAATTCGGAAGGCTGGATGCGCTGTTCAACAATGCAGGGCGCGGGTCCCGGCCAAAGACAATCGACGAGATGGCGCTGGATGACTGGCAGGCCGTGCTCGATGTGAATCTAACGGGTGCGGTGCTGTGCTCACGCGCAGCGTTTGCGCAGATGCGGAAGCAGTCGCCGCAAGGCGGGCGGATCATCAACAACGGCTCGATCTCGGCACATGCGCCTCGGCCTGGGTCGACGCCCTACACCGTCACCAAGCATGCGATCACGGGGCTGACGAAATGCCTGTCGCTCGACGGCCGGCCGTTCAGCATCGCCTGCGGGCAGATCGATATCGGCAATGCGCTGACGGAAATGGCCGCGCCCATGACCAAGGGCGTGCCGCAGGCCGACGGGCGGATCATGGCTGAGCCGACCATGGACGTCGATGATGTTGCGCGAGCGGTGCTGATGATGGCGCAGCTGCCGCTCGCATCCAACGTTCAGTTCATGACCGTGATGGCGACGAACATGCCCTTCATAGGAAGGGGCTAAAGCGACCCGGCCAATGTCACTGGCTGTTGCGCCATTTTTCCATCGAGGCGGAGATCGCGAAGGTCTCGCGGTATTTTGGCGAGTCAGAAGGACGCGGCGGCTTGGCGGCGGTGAGCGCCATGATCTCGGCCAGCTTGTTGTGCGCAGCGCCAGACTGGCCAGCGCCGATATAGGCGTGCAGTTCGATCAGGGCGCTGGAAAGGAGGTCGTTGGCGCGGATGATGAAGTAGGGCTCGTCGTCGGCGAGCTTTGTGTAGGGGTCATATTTCGACGGGTTGGCCTTGGAGCCGACGGGGGCAGTCATGGGAGCCTCATGGGTGAATCCTGCGGAGTGTGCGCGGATTCGGGGGGCGGGGGCGAGGCTGTGGATAAGGCGCGAGGTATGGTTCCGCAACCGATGTGCTCCGAGGTGGACCTTGGGGTGGGATTGGCCTAGGTCGCGCGGCATGGATACGCGCAGACATCTGTTCGACGGATTGCACAACTTTCGAGACTTTGGCGGATATGCCGCCGGGGACCGGAGCA
>CALMWO010000554.1 GCA_937873805.1 uncultured Hyphomonadaceae bacterium | reverse complement strand
TCCCGCCAGCTTGTAGACGGTCTGCCCGTCGCTATCGAAAGCCGAATCCGACACGCGTTCGGAATGACCAACATAGAGCTTGCCCTGGGGCAGCAACTGGGCGGCGAACCGCCGCCAGAGCTTCGCCTGTGTCGGCTCATCGAAATAGATCACCACGTTGCGGCAGAAGATGGCGTCGAAGCCCTTCTTCATCGGCCATTGGCCGATCAGGTTGAGCGGCTTGAACGCGATCAGCGAACGCGCCTCCTCGCTCATGCGCCAGGTGCGCGCCGCATCAGGGTCCTTGGAGATCCAGCGGTTGCGATAGGAAGCTGGAATCTGCTCGACAGCTTCGCCGGTATAGACGCCAGCGCGCGCCGTCTTGATGACGTTCTCGTCGATGTCGGTCGCGAGGATACGGATGTCGCGGTTTGCAGCGTCCGGCCAAACCGACAGCACAGCGAGCGCGATCGAGTACGGCTCCTGCCCTGTCGAGCAGGCCGACGACCAGATACGCAGCGGCGCTCCAGCTTTCACTTTGTCAGCCATCGGCGTCAGCACGGTCTCGATCAGGTGATCGAAATGGTGCGGTTCACGGAAGAAACGCGTGACATTGGTCGTCAGCG
Source organism: uncultured Hyphomonadaceae bacterium (assembly GCA_937873805.1). Taxonomy (GTDB): domain Bacteria; phylum Pseudomonadota; class Alphaproteobacteria; order Caulobacterales; family Hyphomonadaceae; genus UBA7672. Next base: position 1,428 of record CALMWO010000554.1, on the reverse strand, counting down.
CCATCAGCAGGCGCTCGCGCTCCTCCTTGCCCTGATCGCTCTGCACGAGAGCGACATACTCGCGGAAGGTGCGCAGCCCGAGAGAGCGCAGCCGCTTGGCCAGGCGCGAATAGACCAGCGCGGCCTTGGAGTCGGGCAAGTGAATGCCCGACGTTGCATAGAGCACTTCGGCGACGGCGCGGAAGTCCGCGTTTGTGAACGCGAACTCCCCGTCGACGAGCGACTCCTGCTTGCGAGTGGCGGCTACGGCGCTCACGCTGCCTCCGCTTCCTGTTCGGGGAGGATCCGGTCGAGCGTGATCCACGAGACCATGCGGCCTTCGAGGGCGAGGATGCCCTTGATGAACATCTTCACGGCGTCGCTCGACACGTCCGGCGTCGGCTGGATCATGTCGGCCGTTGCCGTCAGCACTTCGGAGACTGCGTCGACCAGCAGGCCGACCAGACGATGACCGATGCGCACGACGATGATGACGTTGCGCACGGAAGGCTCCGTTGCGCCGAGGCCCAGCCGCGCGGCCAAGTCGACGATCGGCAGCACCGCGCCGCGCAGGTTGATAACGCCCCGCACATAGCTCGGGGCCTGCGGCAGCGGCGTCGCCTGGGTCCAGCCGCGGATCTCGCGGACGGCCATGATGTCGACGCAGAACTCCTGCTCGCCGATACGGAAGGAGATAAGTTCCTGTCCTACTGATTCCTGCATGTCACGTACTCGCTTTCTGCTAGCTTGCCAGAGCCAGACGGGGAGACCCGCCAGCTTCCGCTTCCACACGCCGCTCACCGACAACGGTGTCGACGTCGAGGATGAGCGCCACGCGCCCGTCACCAAGGATGGTGGCGGCGGCAATGCTCTCCACGCGCTGGAAATTCTGTTCCAGCGACTTGATCACGACCTGGCGTTGCCCCTGGATCGCATCGACCATCAGGGCAGCGCAGCCGCCAACTTCACATTCAACCAGCAGCACGACACCCGTCGTCGGGTCGATCGGCTCCGAGCGCCAGCCAAGCGCCACACCGACATCGATCAGCGGCACGATCGCATCCCGCACGGCGAGCAGCATGCCGGTTCCGAGACGACGGATGTCGCTCTTCTTCGGCTTCAGCGTTTCAACGATGGCGGCCAGCGGAACAATGAGCGTCTGTTCGCCCACCGACACCACCATGCCGTCAAGCACAGCCAGCGTCAGCGGAAGGCTCATCGTGAAGGTCGATCCCTGCCCCGCCTTGGAGGCGATAGAGATACGGCCGCCCAGCGACTGGATCGAGCGTTTCACAACATCAAGCCCGACGCCGCGACCCGAAAGATCCGAAACCGCCTTCGCCGTCGAGAACCCCGGCGCGAAGATCAGGTTATCGACCTCGTCATCCGTCAACGGCTGATCGGGAGCGATTACGCCGCGCTCAACCGCGAGTTCGCGAACGCGCTGGC
>CALMWO010000553.1 GCA_937873805.1 uncultured Hyphomonadaceae bacterium | reverse complement strand
CCGTACCTAGCCGTTGGGCAGGCGCAGAAGCACGTCACCGTCAATCAGTCTCTCCGTAGGCTGGATGCCATTATTCAGCTTAGCGTGGCCTCCGCGACAACTGCGATTGAGCCCGCCTCGCCTGTGGACGGCGCGGTCTACATCGTGCCCGCGGGCAAGAGCGGCGCATACTGGGCGGCATTTGCCAACTGGTCGCTTGGCTATTATCGCGACGGCGCCTGGGAGCAGATCGCGCCGCGAGAGGGCTGGCTGGCCTATGTGCGCGACGCCGACCAGGTCGTGGCCTATACCGGATCGACATGGTCCAACATTTCCGCCGCGCCAACCCTCAGCGCAACGGATCGTGTTCTTGGCCGGTATTCATCGGGCGCCGGCGGCGCGGAAGAGATCGCCTGCACAGCCGCCGGGCGCGCGCTGATCGATGATGCAGATGCACGCGCGCAATGCGCGACACTGGGAACGTGGCGCGTGCTTGCAGCCTCTGCTGTCGCCTCATCGATCACAGGAACAACGACCAAGACCGCGCTTGCGACCGTCAACATTCCCGCAGGCGCGATAGGCGCGAATGGGCGTCTGCGGGTGACCTGTCACTTCTCGATGAATGCCAGCACGAACAGCAAGACATGTTCCTTCGAGCTTGGTGGAACTGCTTTCCTGTCGCGCGTGGAAACGGGCGCCACTATCGCGGCCCTGCGTGACCAGCGAGAGATCGCCAATCGCAACAGCGCCTCATCCCAGGCTTCATGGCGCGCCAACACTGTTGGCGGCTTCGGGCAGGGCACGAACGCCATGACAGCTGGCGCGGTGGATACGTCAATCGCGCAGGATTTGATCGTCTATGGCCAGCTTGCCAATTCAAGCGAGACCATCACTCTGGAGAGCTATCTCGTCGAACTCTACCATCAGGCCTGATGTGGCGGGGCGCGGCGTCTACCAAACGCCGCGCTTCAGCCCGTTAGCAAAAATCCGTCAGTCACAGCCGTCGCGTTCGCCCGTGAACTGGTCATTGGTTGTGGCGGAATCCCGCGCCGCCGTGAATATCTTCAACCCTTCATTGCTCCCTTCCAATACAAGCAGCGCGCTTTCGCGATCGTTGCGTGCGTAGACAGCGCGATATCCATCTTTGGCGCTCGATACGCTGGCGCGGTCCCGCGTGTAGGTTTCGGCCGGCTTTCCCGCGATGAGGTAATCGAGCGTCGCGGTCGATCCATCGCGGGCGAAGGAGAAGCGTCTGGCCTTGTCGGCATAAAGGCTGGCGACAGGGTGGATCTCTCCTTCCAGAACAACGTCGCCCGGCGAGGGCGGCAGCAGTCTCAGGAACGATATGATCTGTCCGCCGGGCGCTTCCTTTGAAACCCAGCATCCGCGGATGAAATCGATATCCTGCTGCAGCGCGGTCGCGCCTGGCGTTCCCGCGCAGCCGCCGATTGCCAGAACGGCAGCGCTTGCCGCCAGCCAGCCGGTCATTCCACGTGCAGCCATCGCTTCGCTCCGTTTCAGCCTGCCGCTCAACTTAGCGCGATCGCGCTGTATCTGATACAAGCAGCTGCACGCTGATCTCAGGGAGCAAGCATGGCCGATCTGGCGACTTTCATTCGCGGCCTTCCCAAGGCGGAGCTGCACCTGCACATCGAAGGCTCGCTTGAGCCCGAGCAGATGTTCGCGTTCAGCCGCCGCAACAAGGTCGCCATCCCGTTCGGGTCGGTGGAGGAGATCAGAGGCGCCTACGCCTTCTCCAACCTGCAGGACTTTCTGGACATCTACTATCAGGGCGCAAACGTGTTGCAGACCGAGGAAGATTTCCGCGATCTCGCGCTCGCCTATTTCGAACGTCTTCACGCCGATGGTGGTCGCCACGCTGAGATTTTCTTCGATCCCGAAACACACACCGATCGCGGCCTGCCGTTTTCCATAGCGATTGAAGGCTTGCTGGCCGGCATGAAAGAAGCCGAGGCGCGGTATGGCGTCACGTCGAAGCTGATCATGTGCTTCCTGCGCCATCTTGATGAGGCATCGTCACTCAAGACGTTGAAAGCCGCCGAGCCATGGCTCGACCGGATCGCCGGCGTTGGCCTCGACAGTTCCGAGAAGGGTCATCCACCCTCCAAGTTCGCTCGCGTCTTTCAGGCGGCACGCGAACGCGGACTGAAAATCTGCGCGCATGCGGGCGAGGAGGGGCCGCCTGCCTATGTTCACGAAGCCCTGGATATCCTGCGCGTCGACCGGATCGATCACGGCAATCGCGCGCTGGAAGATGCTGCTTTGACGGAGCGGCTGGTGAAGCAAGGGATGACGCTTACCGTCTGCCCGCTATCCAACCTCAAGCTCTGCGTCGTGATGGATCTCAAGGACCATCCCATGAAGCGTATGCTTGAGCTCGGCCTCAAGGCGACCTGCAATTCCGATGATCCCGCCTACTTTGGCGGCTATGTCGCCGACAACTATCTGCGCACCGCCGAAGCTGTTGGCCTGACGCGCGACGAGCTGGTTGTGCTGGCGAAGAACTCCTTCACGGGCTCGTTCCTCGACGCGCCCAGTATCGCAAGGCATGTCGCGGCGATCGACGCCTACGCCGCAGCGAACTGAATGGCGGCAATTACCCGCCGGGTACTTGCGATCCGCGCCGGGCTGACGCAGATCGATGGGATGAGCGAACAGATCCGCAAGCATATCCCCTTCGCTGGCGTTCTTGGCCTTGAGGTCGTTTCCGCAACGAAAGAGAGGATCGAAGCCCGCATGTTCGTGCGCCCGGATCTCTGCAATCCGGTGGCGGGTCTTCATGGCGGCGCAACCATGTCGGTTGCCGATACGCTTGGGGCCATGGGCGCCTCGATGAACCTGCCCGAGGGCGCCAGCGGCACGACAACGCTTGAGAGCAAGACCAATTTCATCGGCGTGGCGAAGTCCGGCGAAACGGTCGTGGCAGTCTGTACGCCCCTTCACATTGGCCGCCGCACGTCGATCTGGCAGACCAAAATCACCAC
>CALMWO010000552.1 GCA_937873805.1 uncultured Hyphomonadaceae bacterium | reverse complement strand
TCATGCCCTTCGTGGACCGCATCGGCCACAAGCTGAACATGATGGAGACTGTGCTTGATATTCCGCAGCAGGAAGTCATCACCAAGGACAACGCGCAGGTATCGTGCGACGCCGTGGTGTTCACGCAGATCGTTGATCCCGTTCCCGCCGCCTACGAGGTGAACGACCTCATTCGCGCGATCACCAACCTGTCGATGACGAACATTCGTACCGTAGTCGGCTCGATGGACCTCGATCAGGTGCTCTCGAACCGGGACGACATCAACGCGCGCCTGCTGAAGGTGATCGATGCGGCAACGCATCCGTGGGGCGTCAAGGTCACACGGATCGAGATCAAGGATCTGACGCCGCCGGGCGATATCACCGAAGCGATGGCGCGTCAGATGAAGGCCGAGCGCCTGAAGCGCGCGCAGATTCTGGAAGCCGAAGGCGACCGGGCGTCGGCCATTCTCAAGGCGGAAGGCCTGAAGCAGTCACAGATCCTGGAAGCCGAAGGGCGCCGCGAGGCTGCGTTCCGGGATGCGGAGGCGCGGGAACGTGCAGCGGAAGCCGAAGCGAAGGCGACCGAGGTTGTGTCGCAAGCCATCGCGGCAGGCGACGTCAACGCGATCAACTACTTCCTCGGCCTGAAATACGTTGAAGCGTTCGCCAAGCTGGCCTCGTCGCCGCAGCAACGCACCGTGATCGTGCCTGCGGACTTCGCCGGGCTGGTCGGGGCCATCGAGGGCGTGAAGGCGCTGACGGACAATGTGAAACGCCCGGCGCCGGATGCGCCGCGTCCGCCGGGTGGCGGCAATCCGAGCCCGTTCGCGACTCGCGGCTAGGTCACTGGGAGGCTAAGTCATGGACGGCATAGTCGCTTTTTTTGAAGGGCTGACGGTCTGGCACTGGGTCGGCCTTGGCATCGTGCTGATGACGATCGAGGTGGCGGTCGGCACGTTCGACCTGCTTTGGGTTGCGATGGGCGCCTTCCTGACGGCGCTGTTTGCGCTGGTCGTGCCGCTGCCTGCGGGCGGGTGGCAGGGACAGATGGTGTTCTTCGGCGTGGTCGCCATCGCGTTCGTGATTTCCGGCCGGACGCTGTTCAAGGGACTGCGTACGCGGACGACGACACACCCTCACCTCAACGACAGGCTCGCGAGCATGGTGGGGCAGCGCGGCGAGGCGGCGACCAATTTCGATCAGCGCCAAGGCAAGGTGAAGGTCGGCGACACGGTCTGGCTGGCCAAGCAGTCGGACGAGACGGTGATCGTCGAAGGCGACCAGATCGTGGTGACGGGCGCAACGAGCGGCTTGCTTGAAGTGCGGCTGGCTTAGACTTTGGCCTTCAGGTTGAGGCCCTTCACGACAATGAGCTTGGCGAGGTTCACGCCGGGGATGAAGGTGTTGAGCGCTTCGGCGCCAGCATCCAGCAGGAAGTCCCGGTCAACCAGCTTGCCGACATAGGCTTCGAATGTTGTACCGCCGGTTTTGGTTTCGCCAGTAACGGCGTCGACTTCAACGACGGCTTCCTTCTGCTGCCATTTGTAGCGAACGGCGTAGACGGGACGGTAGTAGAGATCGATCGCGTCGATCTGCATTTTCTCTTCGATGATGCGGTCGGCTTCGATCTTGCGGATAGCCTGGCTGATGACCTCACGGGTCAGCATCGAGGCCTTGGCTTGCGGCGGTACGATGATCGCGCCGGCCTTGGCCTTCTCGTTGAGCTCCTCGGTCGTGACGGGCACAGCATCGAGACCGATGTAGGATTTGAGCGTGGGCTCGGCCTTCTTGGAGATGCCGTCGAACAGCCAGTCGCGCTGCGTGGATTCGTTGCAGCATTCGGTGACGGTGACGGTCACTTCGCGGTTGGCCGCCGGATATTTCTGCTCGCCAAGCGAGATCGCTTCGACTTCCACGCCGACCTTCAGCTTGTGCGGGCGCTGCCGCTCATAGACGTAGGTGCTCGAGGCGCTGAGGCGCCAGAAGGGCTGCAAGCGGAGTTCGCGATAGACGACCTCGTAGTCTTCGTCCTTCGGCTTGTTGAGGAAGCCACCGAGCTTGGCGAATGCGCCGAATGCATCGGTGCGCTTCGACCAGGCGCGGCCTTCGGATTGCTGCGCGCCGAGCTTGTCGGGCAGGAGAAGGATACGTTCTTCAGCGAGTTCGACGTTCATGGCAGCCCCAACTTATCACGCAGGTTTACACCAGTGCGGGCCGCGCGGCAAAGCCAGAGCGTTGCAGATGTTGGGCTAAGTTGACGGCTACCGCCGCGGGCGATTTTCGTCGCAACCCAGACGGGCGAGGGCGTCGGCGCGATCGTTCTCGGCGTGGCCGGAATGGCCCTTCACCCAGCGCCAGTCGACCTTGTGGGCCGACGCGGCGGCATCGAGGCGCATCCAGAGATCCTGGTTCTTGACCGGCTTCTTGTCGGCGGTTTTCCAGCCATTGCGCTTCCAGCCGATGATCCACTTGGTCAGGCCGTCCTTCACATACGTGCTGTCGGTGTGGAGGGTGAGCTTCGTGCCCGGCGCATGATGTTCCAGCGACGCGATGGCGGCCATGAGTTCCATGCGGTTGTTCGTCGTGGCAGGCTCGCCGCCATGGAGTTCCGTGTCGACGCCATTGGTGCGGATGACCGCGCCCCAGCCGCCCGGGCCCGGGTTCCCAGAACAGGCGCCATCAGTCCAGATTTCAATCGTGTCGGTCATGAGGGTGAGGTCTGTGGGTTCGTTCCCGCCGTCAAGACTCGCGCTATAGGATGATGGGGATGGGGCACAGTGTTCAGCTGATTATTGGGCGGGGAGAGGCAGTGCAGGTTTTCCTGCGCCAGTGGCCCGGATCGCGCGCCGTAGAGCTGCTTGACGCCTGGCAGGCGATACCTGTGGAAGATGCGCCGTATA
>CALMWO010000551.1 GCA_937873805.1 uncultured Hyphomonadaceae bacterium | reverse complement strand
CGAACAGACGGGGCGTGCAGCACCGGGCTCGCCTCGGCGCATTCGGCGACGCGCTGTTATTTTTCGCGGTCCATCTTCGCTATACGGTTTTCAATCATCGAAACCACCACTCGGTCTTCACCCTTGGCGACCAGCGCGCTTGAGACGTTCTCACCGATGTCCGGACGCTTGGTGACGGCCAGCATGTGGTCTTGCGATTTCACCTTGATGACTTCGAGCAGGTCGGCTTCGCTGAGCGACTTCGAATTTTCGATGACTGGACGCGCGACTTCGATGACGTCCATGGCCAGGCGGCGGGCGGTGCGATGCACGGGAACGTTGCTGACGGCAACTTTCTTGGCCAGCTCAACACGAACTTGTGTTTCAAGATCCGCGGCGACGGCGCCGATGATTTCGTCGAACAGCATCGACTCGCGATCGGTGCGCTCCGGCGGATCAGACAGGAAGACATCGGTGATCTGACGCAGCAGTTCACGGCGCTTTTCACTCGATCCTTCTTTGGCGAGGTCGAGCAAGAGTGCGAAATTGTTGGCCGGCGTCGCCATGCCAGATCTCCCCTAAGGCAGTAGGGAAGCTAGCCCGCCGCGGTTAAAAAAGAGCTTGTCCCGCCTGAGGAATTCGGGATTTCGCGCGACAGGGCGTCGCGGTAATCGGGGTTTCTAGGGTCATCCCTTGGTTAAGGCTTCACGCTTCTCCTCAAGCGCCAGCCATTCCCCTTCATAGGCTTCAAGTTCAGCGCGGGCGGCAGTGAGGCGATTGGCGCGGGTCTGGAAGCCTTTGGGGTCCTTCGTGAATAGGGCGGAGTCCGCCATCGCGTCTTCCAGCGCGATAATTTCCTTCTGGCGTTCCGGCATGAGGCGGTTGAGTTCGGTGAGCCGGTGCTGGTCCTTGTAGGTCAGCTTGGCTGCGGGAGCTGCGGGCGTCTTGTCGGCGATTTTTGCTCCGCCCTTGGACGCAGGTTCGAGAGCGGATGAGCGGAAGGCGACGCCGCCGGACTTTTTCTGCGAAACGTAATCGGAATAGCCGCCGGGCGTTTCCATCCACTGGCCCTTGCCTTCAGGCGTCAGGATTGAAGTTACCACGTTGTCCACGAAGGCGCGGTCGTGGCTGACCAGCAGGAGCGTGCCCTCGTACTGGCTCAGCATGTCTTCCAGCAGGTCCAGCGTTTCGATGTCGAGATCGTTGGTCGGCTCGTCGAGGATCAGCAGGTTCGACGGCTTTGCGAGCGCGATGGCGAGCGTCAGCCGGTTGCGTTCACCGCCGGAGAGCGCCTGGACGGGTTGGTGAAGCTGGCGGGACTCGAACAGGAAGTCCTTCGCGTAGGCTGCAACGTGTTTCGGATAGCCGCGCACCATGACCTGGTCGCCGCCGAGCGGGGTGAGCGTGTCCCACAGCGTAACTTCCGGCTTCAGCGAGGCGCGGGTCTGGTCGAGATATGCGATGTCGAGCGTTTTCGCGAGGCGCAGCGTGCCCGCGTCCGGCTCAAGCTGGCCGAGCAGCAGTTTCAGAAGCGTGGTTTTACCCGCGCCGTTGGGGCCGATGATGCCGAGGCGGTCGCCGCGCATGACGCGCAGGTTGAGACCGTCGACGATCGGCAGATCGCCATCGGGCGTATGGAAGGTCTTGGTGAGACCTTTCGCTTCGATGACGAGGCGGCCGGATTGCGTGCCGGCGTCGATCGCGAGGTTCGCGGCGCTGCTGGCCTGGTTGAGCGCCATGCGGCGTTCTTTTTTTTCGTCGCGCATTTCGTGCAGCTTGCGGACACGGCCCATATTGCGGCGGCGACGGGCGGTGACGCCACGCGCCATCCAGCGCTCTTCGGCCTTGAGCTGGACGTTGAGTTTGTCCATTGCCTTTTCTTCGTCGGCTTCGACAGTCTCAGCCCATTCCTCGAAAGCAGCGTAGCCTTTGCCGAGCGTATGGACTGTGCCTTGCCGCAGCCAGGCGACCGAGGTGGAGACGTTTTCGAGGAAGCGGCGGTCGTGGCTGACGATCAGCGCGGCGCCGCGGAAGGCCTTTAGTTCCTCTTCCAGAAGCTCAATCGCAGGCACGTCGAGGTGGTTGGTCGGCTCGTCCACCAGCAGGACGTCTGGGTCGTGCGCGAAGGCATGGGCGAGGGCGATACGACGCGCTTGCCCGCCGGACGCTTTCTTCAGATCCAGATCCTGCGGCACGCCCCATGACAACAGTTCTGTCTCGGCGCGATAGAGCATGTCGTCATCGAGGCCATCGCTGACGTACTCGATGGCGGTGCTGAAACCGGTGAAGTCCGGTTCCTGCAGCAGGTGGCGGGCGACGACGCCGGGTTGCATGAATATCTCGCCGCCATCGGGTTCGATCGCCCGGGCGAGGATGCGCATCAGGGTCGATTTTCCGGCCCCATTGCGGCCGACAAGCGCCATGCGCTCGCCCCGCGCCAGCTGCAGGTCGACGCCGTCGAACAAGGGGGTTGCGCCCAGCGTGAGTTTCACGCCGCGAAGTACTGCAATCGGAGGTCCAGCCATGGCGCGCATGGACGCGAACCCGGGCGGAAGGTCAAGGGACAGGCAGCTGCATCTTCGGCGTTTTGGTCAAGCCATCCGGCGGAGCGGGCATTCAGGCGGGGGGCGGGAGGGCGTAGATCACCAGCATACCGGCCGAAGAGCCGGAAACAAAGGAGACGAAAATGCCTGATACATCCTCCCCCTGCTTCGCCACCGCACCGGTAATGTGCAATGGGGTCAACGTAACCGCCATGATGGAAACCATCGAAGCGGTGAAACTGACCCCCGCCATCGCCAAGTTCAACTTCCGCGCGACCAACAAATGGATGGGTGGCGACTGCAACCGCTCCACCATCCAGGAATTCACGGGCGCGATGCAGGAACACCGCGTTGGCGGACGACCCTTCGTGTATGACAATGGTGAGCATCCGATCCTGCTCGGCCAGGACAAGGCGCCGAACCCTGTCGAGTGGCTGCTGCACGCCCTGATCGGCTGCATGACCACGACCGTGGCCTACCACTCCGCGGCGCAGGGCATTGAGGTCCGTGGGATCGAGAGCAGCATCCAGGGCGACCTCGACCTGCGTGGCTTTCTCGGTCTCTCGGAAACCGTCCGCAAGGGCTACAGCGAAATCCGTGTCGTGATGCGCGTAAGCACGTCGGCGCCGAAAGCGGCGATCGAGGCCATCACGCGGATGTCGCCGGTGTTCGATGTGGTGTCGCGTTCTGTGCCGGTGAAGGTCGACGTTCAGATCTGCTGATTCAACAGCGTTCAAACAGGAGAAGAGCAAAATGCCGCCCTGGACCAACCCGCCACGTGTAAGGCAAGCACTCGTCACATTCGCGAGCTGCCTCGCGATAGTGGCGAAACCCTATATGCTGGGAATTGCCACGCTGATGTCAGGCTGAGACGACACGAATGACTGGGGCGTCGACTGCTTCCGCCATGCGGCAGGCGGCGCCCCCATCTCTCTCCGGAAGGCGCGCGTGAACGCCGCCTCGGATTCGTATCCGACATCGAAAGCGATTTGCGAAATCGTGCTGCGGTTCTCGCGCAGCTTGTGGGCCGCAACCTGCATGCGCCAGTGCGTGAGATATTTCATGGGCGGTTGGCCGATGAGCGCGGAGAAGCGTTCGGCGAACGCGGAGCGCGAAAGATTCACTTCCGCCGCGAGGCCTTCGGCGCACCAGTCACGGTGCGGATCGGTATGCATCAGCGCCAGCGCCTTGCCGACCGCCTGATCGCGCAAGCCGGCGAGCCAGCCGGTTTCCTCTGGCGGCAGCGACTCGATGTGGCGTCGTACAGCTTCGACAAACATCAGTTCCGACAGTTTTGAGATAATGGTCGACGCGCCCACCGCGCCCTCAGCAAGCTGGTGAGCGGCGAAGGCGAAGCTCTGCGCGATCCATGCTCCGCCCGCGGTGGCGCCGACATTCAGCTTCAGCAGAGGCGGCAGGGCGGCCACGACAGGGTTGGTCTGCACGTCGGAGCCGAGATAGCCGCACACCATGTGCGTCTCCGTTCCGCCGCCGCCATAGTCGAGTGAGCCAATGCCCGCGCCTTCGGCCACGATGACGGCGGCCTGGATCGGCGCGATGTTCGGGGCGCTGGCGAGGGTGTGGATGTCGTTGCGCGGCGTCAGCACGATTTCGCCGGCCGTCACCTCGACAGGAGCGCTGCCCTGCACTGTGACAATCATGCGGCCGGAAACGACGTAGTGGAAACCGATCACGCCTTGCGGCCGGTCCACAAAGGCACGCATCTCTTCGGGCTCGACGCGGCCAGCCACAGACCAGGGCGCGGTGAATCTCGCATCGAGAAACACGCCGCCCGTCAACCTGACGACTCTCAAGACGTCCGATAATGCGTCCATGACGCGATACGTGTCAGAGCGACTGCGCCGGTCAAGGGGGCGCCGGAGTGGTGAGGGATATGAGAAAAAGTCATGCGCGACGCCGGCGTCGGCATGTCCTGGTAATGTAAGCGCAATTTCGCAGCGCGCCGGCGCGGCTTCTCGCGGCGAACTGTGTGTGTGACCGGCGTTTCGATCAAGCGATCCGGCAGGGGAGCCATTTTGCCGGCGCCGCGTCTCGCCTAGTCAGGATCCCAGCGGCCCATGAGAGGCCCGCACAAGGAGACTCCCCAATGACGAACCATTACACTTTCAAGGATTGTCTCGGTCGCGCTGAACGGATCAACTGGCGCGTCGAGGACATCATCGGCGGCGACAAGACGCTCGATTTTTCGAAGCCTTTCATGCCGGAGAATCTTGCGCGGGTCGCCCCGCTCGATTTTCTCGATGATCGCGAGAAGCTGATCCTCAACCAGATACGCGGGCACACCTATCTCTGCATCTTCGGGCTGGTCGAGGAGTTTATCCTGCCGTTTGTGCTCGATCACGCCCGTCCGCTGATCAATGGCGAAGACTATCGCGCGCGTGCCTTCCTGGAGTTTGCGTCAGAAGAGGCCAAGCATATTCATCTGTTCCGCTGCTTCCGTGACGATTTCGCAAAAGGCTTCGCGTCACGGTGCGACGTGATTGGGCCGGCTGACGCGATCCGCGAGCATGTGCTGTCACATCCAGCGCTTTCGGTGGCGCTGCTGACGCTGCACATCGAATGGATGAGCCAGCGACACTTTCAGGAGTCGATCCGTGGCGACGGCGATCTTGATCCCCAGTTCAAGTCGCTGTTGCTTCATCATTGGCAGGAAGAGCATCAGCACGCCCAGCTCGATACGCTGATGTGTGAGATGATCGCCGAGAATATGAGCCAGTCGGCAATCGATGACGCCATCGATGGTTATCTGGAGCTTGGCGGTTTTCTTGATGATGGTCTGAAGCAGCAGGCGATCTTCGATATGGAAGCGTTCATGGCCGTCACGGGGCGCGTGTTCACGGATGCCGAGCGCGCGCGATTCGTGGATGTTCAGCATCAGGCCAACCGCTGGACGTATATCGGCTCAGGCATGACCCACCCGAACTTTCTCGAGACGCTCGGCGGGCTCAACCCGTCGAAGCGGCAGATGATAGAGAGCGTCAGCTCCGGCTTCTGCTGATGCGCGGCGCCGGTGGAGGCTCGCTTCCACCGGCGTGCGTGCGTAGCTTTGGTCAGGATGAAGAGTTGAAGATCAGCCCGGGCCGCCCGCTCGCGCTTCGACCGAGCTGAAGGCGCTGGCGAGGCGGCGGTAGAAGTTGAGGCGCTCCTGGGCTTCGCTGGAGAGGTATTCCTCGGGCTGTTTGGCGCCGGGGAGGCTTTCGGGCGGGATGTCTTTCAGGGCGACCTTCATCATGTCGGCCCAGATGCGGGCGGACATTTCCCCGCCGGTGATCTTGGCCATCGGTTTGTCGTCGTCATTGCCCACCCAGACGCCGCCGACGAACTTCGTCGTGTAACCGAGGAACCAGGCGTCGCGCCAATCCTGGCTGGTGCCGGTTTTGCCCGCCACATCCCAGCCGGGAATGCGGGCCGCGCCGCCCGTGCCCGCGACAACGACGCGGGTGAGCATCGAGTTCATGTCGGCGGCAAGGTTTTCCGGGTAGATGCGCGGCGCTGCGGCGACGGGGTTCGAATAGAGCAGGTCGCCCTTCGAGTTGCGGATTTCCTCGATGATATACGGGTTCATCTGGAGCCCGTTCTTGGCGAGCACGCCGAAGCCCGTGGTCATGTCCATCAGCGTGACTTCGTCGGAGCCGAGCGTGATCGAGGGATAATTGTGAAGCTGTGACTTCACGCCGAACTCGTGAGCGAGCGCTGTTACCTTGTCGACGCCGATCTCGTTGCCTATCTGAGCGGCGACGGTGTTCAGCGATTCAGCCAGCGCTTCCGACAGCGTGACTGGCCCCCGGTATTCGCCGCCATAGTTGCGGGGGCGCCAGTTGTTGATGGTGATCGGCATGTCGAAACGCACGGTGCCGGGCGTCATGCCGTCTTCGAGGGCTGCGGCGTAAACGAACATCTTGAACGACGAGCCGGGTTGGCGGCGAGCCTGCGTGGCGCGGTTGAATTTCGATTTCAGATAGTCGCGACCGCCGACCATCGCGCGGATGGCGCCGTTGACGTCGATCAGCAGGGCGGCGCCTTCGGAGGCGCGGCGATCCCGGCCCATCGTGGCGAGGCCGTGCTCGACCGCGTCCTGCGCGGCTTTCTGCAATGTCAGATCGAGCGAGAGCTTGATGACGAGATCGGCTGGCGGATTGGGCAGGACTTCGCGGACGCGTTCAACCGCATAGTCGAGGGCATGTCCGGTGAAGGTGTCGGGCGTGTCTTTCGCGAAGACAAGTTCCTGGCCCTTGGCTTCTTCAGCTTGGGCCTGCGAGATGAAGCCGGCTTCGACCATCTGCGTGAGCACATAGTGCTGGCGTTCTTTCGCCTTGCTGGTCTGGACCTGGTTGGCAAAGCGCGTCGGCGCTTTCGGGAAGGAGGCGAGCATCGCGGATTCGGCGAGGGTGAGGTCCGCCGGTTGTTTGCCGAAATAGGTGCGGGCGGCGGCGTCGAGGCCGTAAGCGCCTGCGCCGAGATAGATGCGATTGAGGTAGAGATCGAGGATATCGTCCTTGGTCAGCAGGCGTTCGAGATCGCCGGCGAGGCGGGCTTCCTGCGCCTTGCGCTTCAGGGTCTGGTCTGGCGTGAGGAAGAGGTTCTTGACGAGCTGTTGTGTGATCGTCGATGCGCCCTCGACCGTATGACCCGCACGGGCGTTGGCGAGGAAGGCGCGGACGATCGCCCACATGTCTACGCCGGTGTGCTCGCGGAAGCGGCGATCTTCCGCGCCAATGAAGGCGTTGACGACGTGCGGGGGCAGTTCGCTGGCCTTGACGGCCCGACCATAGCGGGGACCGCGAACCGAAATGGTTTCGCCTTTTGCATCGATGAACTCCACCGCGGGTTCGCGGTTGAGCGTCCACAGCGCTTCACGGCTGGGGAGCGAGGGCATCTGGGCAAAGAGTGCGTTCCAGAGGAGGGCAAAGGTGACGAGGCCGGTTGCGGCCAGCGTGCCGATGACTTTCAGGGCCGGCGGGCCCCAGCGCCTCAGGAAGGTGGGGGCGGCATCGGGAGTCTCGGTCGTCATCGTGTGATCCCGCCAGCCTTTTTGGGTGCGCTACCAGTTGGAAGCTGACTTCCACGCACCTCGCCCTTGGGGTGAGGTAGGGCGCGAAACCCCGTCTTCACAGTGAAATAGCAGCAACCCGTTGCCCGTCACGGTCCCGGAAACAAATCCGGGACCGAATCCACGGCAAGATAGCCCTATTCGGCCCGGCCCTTAAGCTCCGGTTTTGGAGCAATATTTTCACCCCGATTGTAGCGCGAGGGCGGCGGAGGCGGGGGTGGAGGCGGCGGCGGGGGTGAAGCCGCAGGAGCCGGTGCTGATTGCACCGAAGACGATTGCGACGGAGGCGGTGGCGGCGAGGGCGCCGGGTTATACCGGTTGCCGCCACGTGGGGGCGTGGGGTTTGCCGCCGGGGGCGGAGGCGAGCCGCCCTGCGGCGGGTTCGGCTTGTTGTCGTTCTTGCCGCTGAACAACGGGGGATAGGTATTGTTGCGGTCGTCGCGATCGTGGTCGCGGCCATCGCCCCAGCGCCAGCCGCGATCCCAGCCACGGTTCCAACTGGTGTTCCAGTTGTTGTCGTACCGGCCGCCGCGGATCCAGTCGATGCGATAGAAGGCGGTGTCGTACCAGCCGCCCCACGGATACATGGCGCGATAGTTCTCGTAGGCCCAGATCTGGTCCATCGCGGCTGCGTAGCGCCAGGCGTCATAGTCGCGCTCGCGCAGATTCTCGATCGAGCGATTGGCTTCCACACGCCACGCGCCATAGGGCTGGCTGGAGAGATAGAAGTCGAACGCCGAAACAGAGTTGTCGGCCAGGGCGCGACGCCAGGCGTCGTCGTCGCGGGCGCGGATCAGGTCCAGCTCGCGGCGAGCGTCGGTAACGTAGGTCGAGCGCGGCCAGGCGAGCATGAAGGCCTGCAGCTCCGCAGGCGAGCCTGAACGTTGTGCGCGCACGAAAGCGCCCTGGTCGGTGCGCCACATCGCATCGAGCTTGGTGCGTGCTTCGGTGGCGTGGGCGCCGCGAGGCCAGTCTTCGAGGAAGGCTTCATAGACTTCGATGTGGTCGGACTTGCGGACTTCCTGCCACGACCTGTTCTCCTCAGCGGCGAGACGAGGCGCAGCGAGGACGGCGCGGCGGGCATCAGCCTCGGCGGCGTTCGCTCCCCACGGGAAGCGGGAGAGATAACCAACATAGGCGTCTTCCG
>CALMWO010000550.1 GCA_937873805.1 uncultured Hyphomonadaceae bacterium | reverse complement strand
ATCCGGCGGTACGGCTGCGATAGCGATCGAGCCCGCAAGCGCCGAGGCGCGAGACCTCGCGAGCCGGCTCGATCCTGCCTATGTCGCGCAGCACGGCATCGATGGCGTTGTCTATTCCAACCCGCTGCCGCACGTCCTGATCCTCACGGCGATCGTGGTTGGCGTCGCTACGCTGGCGGTTGGCCTGGCGATCGCGGTGCGTGTGCGTGAGGCGTTCGGATCAGTCGAGGCAGACGAGATCGAGGTGCTGAGCCGGATCGAGTCCACGCAGCCGGGTCCGCAAACGTGATCTCGTTTGAAACCCTCCATGCCGCGCCGCCGGCCCTCGTGGCGCATGCGCCTGTGCTGATGGTGGCCGCTCCGCTGATCGCCGCGTGCGCCGCAGCGCTGTCTCCGAGTGCGCGTACAAGCTGGATGATATCGGTGACGGGCTCGATCTTTGCGGCCTGGATGGCGCTGGCGTTGGTGGGAGAAGTCGCGCGGCGAGGGGCCGTGGATTATGCGATCGGTGGATTTGCACCGCCGCTGGGCATCGCCTTGCATATCGACGGGCTGAGCGTGCTGATGGCGCTGCTGGTGTCATCAGCTGGTGTGATGGCGTCGCTTTATTCAGGGCATTCATTGGCCGCTGACGTGCGGGCCGAAAAGCACACGCTGTTCCAGTCCGGCTTCCTGTTGTGCCAGACGGGTCTGCTGGGCCTCGTTTCCACAGGCGATGCATTCAACGCCTTCGTGTTTCTCGAAGTCTCATCGATCGGCACGTATGCGCTCGTCGCCATTGGCGAAAAGCGCGATCGCCGGGCGCTGCCTGCCGCCTTCAACTACCTCATCATGGGAACGATCGGTGCGACGTTCTACGTCATCGGCATTGGCTTCCTCTATGCAGCGACCGGCACGCTCAACATGGCCGACATGGCTGCGCGACTGGCGACGCTGAGCGACAGCTCGGTTGTGCAGGCGGGGTTTGCCTTTGTCGTTGTCGGCCTTGGCATCAAGGCGGCCATGTTCCCGCTGCATGGCTGGCTGCCGGGGGCGTATTCCTACGCACCATCTCTGATCGCAATCTTTCTTGCCGCGACCGCGACCAAGACGTCGATCTATCTGATGGCGCGCTTCGTGTTTGATGTGTTTCCGAATGGTGCGGCATTCGGGCAGGGGTTCATCACCTCAGTGCTGGTGCCGTTGGCCGCAGCCGCCGCAATCGTGTGTTCCCTGCAGGCGGTATTCGAGAAGGAGATCCGGCGCGTGCTGGCGTTCTCGTCGGTGGCGCAGGTGGGGTTCATCCTGCTGGGCCTGTCGCTGGCATCAGTCGCCGGTGCGTCCGCCGGCCTGTTCTATCTGGCTGCGCATGCGCTGATGAAGATGACGTTGTTCATGGCGCTGGGCGGTCTTGCGATCAGTCTGGGCGCCCGGCGGATCGACGAGCTGGCAGGCGTGGCGCGTGATGCGCCATGGTCAGCGGTGGCTTTCGGTGTCGGCGCAGCCAGCCTCGCTGGTGTGCCGCTGACGGTCGGCTTCCTCGCCAAGTGGCGGCTGATCGAGGCCGCGCTACAGTCCGGGCAGATCTGGATCGTCGCGGTGCTCGCGATCGCGTCTCTGCTGACGCTGCTTTATGTCGGCCG
Organism: uncultured Hyphomonadaceae bacterium; assembly: GCA_937873805.1. Lineage (GTDB taxonomy): Bacteria > Pseudomonadota > Alphaproteobacteria > Caulobacterales > Hyphomonadaceae > UBA7672. Next base: position 5,395 of record CALMWO010000550.1, on the reverse strand, counting down.
CATGCTTGAGGCGATTTTCTTCCGTCCCGCTCCAGCCGGAGCGCAGCGGGCGCGGGAAGCGCCTGTTGGCGTGCTTGTGCCGCTTCTGGTTCTGGCCGGGCTGAACATCTGGTTCGGCCTCGACGCCTCGCTGCCGGAACAGCTCGCCAATGCAGCCGCCCGGGCGCTGCTCGGAGGCGCGTCATGAGCACCGGCGAGCTTCTGATCTTCCTCGCGCTTGTCGTGCCATTGTTCGCGGCTGCCGCGATCTATGCCGTCGGCCGGATGCCGGACGTGCGTGAGACGCTGACGATTGTTGCGTGCATCGTGCTTGGTGTGATCACCATCTCGATGTTCATGCGTGTTGGCGCTGGCGATCCGCCGGTGTGGACGGTTGCGCGGCCGATGGCGGGGCTGGAGGTTGCTTTCCGGCTGGAGCCGCTTGGCGCGCTGTTCGCGTTGATGGCGAGCGTGCTCTGGGGCGTGAACTCGCTGTTCTCGATCGGCTACATGCGTGGCAAGCGCGAGGCGAACCAGACGCGGTTCTATATGTGCTTTGCGCTGGCGATGTTCGCCGTGATGGGCATCGCGATGGCGGCGAACCTGTTCACGCTTTTCATTTTCTACGAAGTGCTGACCTTCTCGACCTATCCGCTGGTGACGCATGCAGGCGATGTGCGCGCGCGAAGAGCCGGGCGCATCTATCTCGCAATGCTGGTCGGAGCGTCGCTTGTGTTGTTCCTGCCGGGCATCATCGGCGTGCAGATCGCCGCCGGAACCACAGCGTTCACGCCGGGTGGATTGTTGTCGGGCAGGGTGGATGCGGCAACGGGCAATGCGCTTCTGCTGCTGCTTGTGTTCGGCGCGACGAAGGCGGCGCTGATGCCTTTGCATGGCTGGTTGCCCGGCGCGATGGTGGCGCCGGCGCCTGTCTCCGCGATGCTTCACGCCGTTGCCGTCGTGAAGGCGGGTGTGTTCGTGATCCTGAAAGTCTCCGCCTACATTTTCGGGCCAAACCTGATCTCGGCATTGCCCGCCGCGACATGGCTGCTCTGGATTGCGGCGGGTACGATCGTCATCGCGTCCGTGGTTGCGATGACGAAAGACGATCTCAAGGCGCGACTCGCCTGGTCGACAGTTGGACAGCTTGCCTACATCACGTCCGCAGCCATGCTGCCTGCAGCGGCGGGGCTGGTGGCGGGCGGGCTGCATATGCTGGTGCATGCCTTCGCCAAGATCACGCTCTTCATGTGCGCGGGCGCTATCTATGTCGCGACCGGCGCGAGCAAGGTTTCCGAAATGGGCGGCCTCGGCCGGAGCATGCCGGTGGTGTTCTCGTGCTTCCTGGTCGGGGCGCTCTGCGTGATTGGGCTGCCGCCATTCGCAGGCATGTGGTCGAAGTTCCTCCTCATCAGCGCCGCCTTCGGCACGAAGGAATGGGTCACGGCTGCGGCCATGATCGTGTCTTCGCTGCTGGGGTTGCTCTATCTCGCGCCGGTGGCGCTGCGGGCGCTGTTGCCGCCGGTGGGCGATGGGTCGCCGCGGGCGTTCATCCGGCCGGGCGGCGCGCCGGGACCGGCGGTCGCGGCGGTGGTGGTGACATCCATCGGCTGCGTCGTCCTGTTCGTGTTTGCTGACGCGGTGACGGCCTATCTCGCGCCGATCACGGGGAGGGCGCGATGAACGAAGAGAAGCCAACCCTAACCCCAACGCCAAACCAGAAGCCGCAACTTGGCGAAGCGGGCGAGCATCCGCTGTCGGTACTGTTGTTCTCGTGGATGCGGAGCAAGCTGGCCTTCCGCATCTTCATGGCTGTGCTCGCGGCGCTGGGCGCCGTGCTGATCGGGCTGGAAGTCGTGTTCTCGCACAGGCCGGTGACGAGCATTGTGACCGTGCCGGGCTTCTTCGGAATTTTCGGATTCGTGGCGTTCGCGATCGCTGTGCTGAGCGGGTGGCCGCTCGGCAAGCTGTTGCGGCGGCCGGAGGACTATTACGAAACCCGCAGCGGGGAGGCCGGCCGTGACCGTTGATCGCCTCCTCGATTTCGCCGTGACGATCAATCCGGGTTTCTATCTCATCATCGCGGCCCTGCTGGTTGCGGTGGCGAAGGATGCATTCACGCGGGCTGTCGCGCTTATCGGTGGGCCGGGGCTGGCATTGTTCGCGATGCTGTACCCGCCCGTGTCGGGCGCGGATGTTTCGCGCGAGCTGTTCGTCGGTTTCGAGCTTTCGTTTTATCGACCTGACTCGCTATCGCTGATTTTCGGGCTCGGCTTCGTTTTGGCTGCAGCGTTGGGCGGCGTTTACTCGCTGCACCGTCGCGACCGGCTGCAGGATGCGGCTGGGCTGGTCTATGCGGGCGCGGCGCTGGGCGCGATCTTCGCGGGCGATCTCATCACACTGGTGATGTTTGCGGAGCTGGCGACGCTGGCTTCCGCGTTGCTGGTTTTTGCGGCGCGCACGGGGCCTGCCTATCGCGCGGGAATGCGGTTCCTGACGATCCAGATCATTGCGGGGCTGCTGCTGACGGCGGGCGTTGCTCTGTATGGGGTCGAGAAGGGCACGTTCCTGATTGCGGAGCTGGGCGGGCTCTGGAACGGGCTGGTGATCGGCATCATCGATCCAGGCTCGACCGGGGGCATGCTGATCCTTGCGGGCGTGGGCATCAAGGCGGCGTTTCCGCTGGTACATAACTGGCTGACGGATGCGTATCCAAACACGACCGAGACCGGCGCGGTCGTGCTGTCGCCCTACACGACGACGATGGCGGTCTACCTGCTGGCGCGGTTCTTTGCAGGGTATGAGCCGCTGATCTGGATCGGCGCGGCGATGACGATCTATCCGGTGTTCTTCGCCGTGATGGAGAATGATCTTCGCAAGGTGCTGGCCTATTCGACCAACAACCAGATCGGCTTCATGGTCTGCGCGGTTGGAATTGGATCGACGCTGTCGATCAACGGCGCAGCGGCGCATGCAGTAGCGCATATCGTGTTCAAGGGTCTCTTGTTCATGACCATGGGCGCGATCCAGCTGAGGCTCGGTACGACGAAAGCGAGCGAGCTTGGCGGGCTGCATCGCACCATGCCGTGGACGGCGCTCGCCTGTCTCGTCGGAGCGGCTTCGATTTCGGCGCTGCCGTTCTTCGCGGGCTACACATCGAAGACGATGATCATGACCGCGGCGGAGTCAGGGCCGGGATTGTTTGTCGTGTGGCTGATGCTGCTGTTTGCGTCGGCGGGGGTGCTGGAGCATTCGGGGATCAAGGTGCCGTTCATGGCTTTCTTTTCGCACGACAGCGGGAAGCGGCCGGAGGAAGCGCCGTTCAACATGCTGCTGGCGATGGGGTTGTCGTCAGGACTGTGCCTGATCATCGGGCTCTATCCGGGATGGTTCTATGAGCTGCTGCCGTTCCGCGATCAGGCGCAGGAATTCCTGGTGCAGGACCTGTTCTCGATTTCGCACATCCTGCAGCAGCTGCAGCTTCTGACGTTCGCCGTGCTGGCGTTCATGGTGCTCTGGTGGTTCCGGGTTTATCCGCCGGAGCGGCCGGGGGTGATCATCGATGTCGAGTGGGTCTGGCGCAAAGCGGGGCCGATGGCCGGGCGTGCGCTGACGCGGCCGTTGCGGGCAGGGGGGCGGATCGTTTCGGCGCTGACATCGTCAGCCATCGCGGGAATCCAGTCAGCGTCTCGTCAGGTGTTCGCGGCGGAGGGCGTGGTATCGCGCAAGTTTCCGTTGAGCGCGACCGCCATACTGGCGCTGTGTATACTGGGTGTCGTAATGGTGATTTCGCTGTTTCAGTAGCTGAGAGCAGCATTCGATAGGGCGAAAAGACGCCTCCAAGTCTCCGGTATTTACACAATCCGAGAACTACCTGAATATCACGGCAGTATAGGCGTCGACTGAAGTCGATTCTTGCTGGCCCGGAAGAAGTTCAGCGCATGGAACGTGAAACCCGCAGCGGTTCTTATCTTATCGAGATGGTGTCGGACATCGTGTCCGCCTATGTCGCGCATAATCCTGTGCCAGTTGCCGATTTGCCGAGACTGATCGAGCGGGTCCACGCGACGCTGACCGAGATCGACAGCGGCGGCGCGGTCGAGGCCAAGCAGGAGCTGAAGCCTGCGGTTTCGGTGCGCAAGTCGGTGACGGACGAACACATTGTGTGTCTGGAAGACGGGAAGAAGTTCAAATCGCTCAAGCGGCATCTTCGCACCCGCTATGACATGTCGCCGGAAGAGTATCGCGAGAAGTGGGGCCTGCCGGCTGACTATCCGATGGTGGCGCCGGCCTATGCCAAGCAACGCTCCGATCTCGCGCGCAAGATGGGCCTGGGACAGTCCAAGAAGTAGTCGCCTGATCGCTGTCAGCCACCGCATGTTGAGCGGTGCGCTGGAATGACTCCAGTTCACATCCAGATGAATCGCTGTAGGGGCTAGCTGCGTGAAGCGGCGTTGCTTCATGCATGCTCGCGGACGTCGATTGCATCGGCTCCGCAACGGATCTGGATTGAGACTTTATTGACGCACGTGAAGAAATCCTTGCCGGCGCCGCTTGCCAGATTCGGCGAAGCGAATCACCCTCAGGGACAGTGATGCGAATCACTGAGCCGCGCCGTGTGGTGGCGTTTGTGTTGTGGGGCGGCTCTCTCAGAAAACGGATGTTCGCGGACCTGGTCGGGCTGGCCAGCGCGAGTTCGGAATACAAACAGAAGTCTCTCCGGCTGCCGGTCCGTCTGGATCGTGTCGTTGTGGACTCGCTAAGGGGCTGAGAATGTCTATCGATCAAACCGTGTCTGCCCCGCGTGGGCAGCAGAAAGTTCTTGATGCGTGGAGCAAACGTCTCCGCGGCCGCAACTTCATCACCTGCGAAGACATCGATATTCCGGCGATCAACCGTGAGCTCGCGTATATCAGCCTGCTCGGTTGCGAAGATGGCGAGTTTCGTTTCCGCCTTGCGGGAACGGGCCTGCAGCAGGTCTTCGGCGGTGAAGCGCGCGGGAAATCCATCAGCGAGATTGACGCCTGCCGCGGCGGCCTGATGTGGACCGAACTGGCGGCGCGCTCGATGCTGCGCGCCACGCCTGTTTCGGGAATGAGCAAGCTGTCGGATGGCTCGATCCATTTCTGGCTGCGTCTGCCGCTGTCGTCGAACGGCGTCGAAGCCGACATGGTGCTGTGCCACGATCGCTACCTGCCGGCTGAAGCGCTGGCCGATCCCGATCGCGCCGCGTTGCGGGTCGACATGAATCTCCGGCTGGACTGCGGCGACCTGATCGCGGCGTAAGCTTTTCAGGACTGGACTGACAAACGCCCGCGACCTCGCTGTTGATGCAGCAAGGCGCGGGCGAAATTGTTTCTAGAGTTTGGGTTTGGGGCGGACCGCGTGTGCGGAGAGAGCCCCCTCCGTCTCGGCG
>CALMWO010000549.1 GCA_937873805.1 uncultured Hyphomonadaceae bacterium | reverse complement strand
GATCTCGATCAGGCGCTCAACGCCCTCGACTAAAAAGAAGAAACGCCCCGCACCTCAACGGTACGGAGCGCCCTTTTGTCCCCCGGCAACTTGCCTATTTGTCGTGGTAATATTTTGCGTAGGCTTTGTAGTTTGCGCTGGTGTACGCGTGATGCGCGCGTTTGCGCAGATCAACGAAGGTCAGCACGACGCCGGCAACGTTCGCATGGAAGTCGCGCAGGATTTTCATTGTCTCACGCAGCGTGCCGCGATTTGTCTTGCGCCAGCGCGTCGCCACCACAACCTGATCGACCTTCGACGTCACAACGCGCGTCTCCGCCATCAGCAGGATCGGCCCGGTGTCGATGATGATCAGGTCGTAGGTCTGTTGCAGCATGCTCAGCAAGGCATCGAAAGCGCGGCTGCCGAAAACATCGCGCGGCGTGTGCTGGCGATCGGTCAACGGCAGGATGTGCAGACCCGTGGGCTCGTCGGTCTGAATGGCGTCAGCAAGGCGCGCCTCGCCAAACAGATATTCCAGCAACCCGGCATCAGCCTTGACGCCCGACACTTCCGTCAGCTGACGCAGGCGAATATCGCCATCGACAACGATTGTCTTGGTGCCGGACATCGCGGCCATGCGGCCGAGGCAGAACGTCATGCTGGTCTTGCCTTCGCTGGGCAGCGAAGACACGACGGCAACGGTTTTCGCCGCCTTGTCGATGTCAGCAAACATGATCGACGCGCGCAGGTGACGGAATGCTTCAGCAAACCCAGAGTGCGGCTTCTCGATCAGATAATCTGCCGGTTTGATTTTCGTCTTCGTGAAGTTACCCGCGGCCGGCAACAGGGGAACCTGACCGATAAACGGTACGCCGGCGACGCTTTCGACTTCCTCGGGTGAGGACATGTAGTTGTCGAGCAGCTCCATGACCACAGCCGCCAGGCCGGCGAGCGCTAAACCGAGCATAAAACCGAGCATCAGATTCAGCTTGGTGTTGGGGAAACTCGGCACCGTCGGAACCGGCGCATAGCTGTCAATTACGGCATCGGCGTCCGTGATGCCTTCTAGCTCGCCAGTTTCCTTGAAGCGGTTGTTGAATTCGTCAAACAGTGTGCGTGTTGCCTGGGCATCGCGCTCGAGCGCTGCCTGTTCGACGCCTGCGCGGTTGTTGCCCGCGAGTTCGCCCTTGGCGCGGTTGAGGCTGCCTTGCAGGCTGTTCACGCGCTCGCGCGAAATCAGAACTTCCTGCTCGAGCGAGGAGGCAATGCGACGCAGCTCCGCTTCGATCTGACGAGCGTTGTCAGCCTCCTCCGCCATAACTTTCTGATACTCGGGGTGACGGGTATCGTAGCGGCGGACGACGTCGGCCTTGCGCGCCGACAGTGTGGTTTGCGCCGCGCGCAGGTTGTTGATTGCCGTCGAATTTTGCGCTTCGGCGATATTGTCGATGCCCCGGTTGGCGCGCATCTGCTCGTTCATGTTGCGCAGGCGGGCGCTCTTCGCGGCGTACTCGGATTGCGCGGCCGTTAGCTCGGAGTTGATGTCGCGGATAGTCTGCTCTGTCAGCGTGACGTCACCGGTACGCAGCAGGCCCGTGGCGGCGCGGTGCGCCTCGACCTTGCTCTCGGCTTCGCGCAGCTCTTCGCGCAAGATCGCAAGACGTTCATTCAACCACTCCTGTGCGCGCTTGGTGGCCTGGAATTTAGTTTCGAGCTGGTTGTCGAGATAGACCTCGGCCAACGTGTTCGCGAGCGTCGCGGCGACTTTCGGATTGCCGCTCGATCCGCTGATTTCCATGATGTAGGTGGGGCCGACACGGGCCACGCCGATACGGCCGCGCACGCTATCGATCACGGAATCCAGAAGCGCTCGCTCCGCCTCGATGGCTTCCGGGGATCCAGGCGGTGGCGATGGTGGCGGCGCAGCGTCGCTCTTTCCAAACGGCAGCAGTCCTTTGACGAACGCTTTCATCTGGCTGACGCGAACATCCCAATCGCTTGGGGGAACGAGATTGTAGTTGAATTCCGGACTGTTCACCAGATCGAGACGCTTGACGACCTTCTCGATGAGCGTGCGGCTGCGCAGGATTTCCGCTTCAGTGTCGAGCATGCTCGTGCTGGACGGCATACCCGAGATCACCGCGCCGATATCAACGACGTTCTGGTCACGCGTATTGACGATGACACGCGACGTGGCTGTGTAAGACGACTGTAGCTGGAACGCATGAATAGCCACGGCTGCGAACGTCAAAACGAACACTGCAACCATCAGGCTCGCACGCCGGCGCAGCGCGCGAATGATGCGCTGGACGCTGATCACGTTTTCGCTTTCGATCGGCCCAGACGAAGGCAAGGGCGACGCTCCGCGTGGATAGCGTGACGTAACGTCGAGGGGATAGACCTTATTCAACGGTCTTACTCCAGTTGCTATCTACGCGGCCGTCTTACGCGACCTAGGGGAAAACTCTGACGCCGACACTAAAGAGGTTCTGATCGGTGTCGTAATTAAACGAGCCCGACGTTTCCGTCGCATGCATACGATAGCCAAACTCAAGGTGAGCGTGCTTGTTGAGCTTGTAGGCGGCGCCCAGAGCAGCGTCCGTGAATTTGTCCTCGCGCGCATAGAGCGGAAAGCCCTGCGCAGCGTTGAACTCGTAGTTTCCAAAGCCGAACTCACCGAACAACAACACATTGCGCAGCAGCTCGTGATCCGCGCGCAGAGAGTAGCGCTGCGTGTTGGCTGAGAGCGCTTCCGGGATGCCGGGGTCTGTGATGCCGTTGAAACCGCGGAATGTCACGGTGGTGAGTTGGGTCGGGAACCACTGCACCGATGCATCGAGGCTGAACGATTCCGCATCGTCGATGCCAGGAGCGTCGCGTTCGTCTGTAACCTGACCGGCCGATATTTCACCACGAAACGGCGCGGCGAGCTCGAAGCTGACGCCAGCACGAAGGTTGGTCTGGCTACCGTCGCGATTGACGATCGAGTTGTCATACTCGAAATCGCTTTGACGGATGTCAGCGAAAATCGCGACGTCCGGCGAGATCGCGTAGGAGACACGGCCACCGACATAGGTTTCAGTCATATCGCGCTGTGCGTAGTAATTCTGGTAGTCGTTGTTGCGCGTGCCGACCGTGCCCTGCAGCAGCAGACGATCGGAGCGATAGGACGCGCCAATGTCAGCCCCGACATTCTTGTTGCGCGCAGGCTCCGGAGCCCCCAGGCCGGCAGGCTCGTAGCGAGCCTCGGTGTTCTGACCGCCGCTGACATTGCCTGTGAACTGGAAATTGCGCGTCGCATCGAGACGACCTGCGACGAACAGATTGTAGTCCGTGGTCGTTTCGCTGTCTTCACTGGAGAACTCGCGGTGATCGATGACGGCGCCCGCGCTCAACGCGTGGACGGACCAGGTCGAGTAGGCCACAATCTCGGGGCGGATTCGAATGATGGTATCTTCTACCGTATTGTCAGGTTGGCCGAAAACGTTGTCGGTGTACTCAGCAGCCGCTAGGACGTTTGACCTGATCTGGAACGAGCCGGCCTGGATCGGCTCTGGATCGTACTCGGGCTGGCTGCGCTCGGTGACGGCAATGTGGCGTCCGCGAAGGAAGGGGTTGTCCTGAGCCGACGCAACCGGGGCGAGAACGCCAACCAGCGCGGAGGTCAACATCAGATGCTTGAAACCGAACTTCATTGCCGTTCACCTTTTTCGACCGTTCCGTGTATGTCGAGGGTAGCAAGAACGGGGCCGGACACTGTTAACGCTTCGCTTGGCAGTTGAATCACGCTGCGCCATCCCGGAGAGCGGCAACTGCACCAATTAAGGACGGGATTGTGGGGTGATGCCCCTTCCCTTCGTCATGTTTCGGGGCGGTGGCCCCACTTCAAACTTGAGGTTCGCGGCGTTTCGATCAGCTTCCGCCAACGTCTGCTCAACAACTTGCCCGGCGACCGCTCCCGGATCTTGTACATCAGGCGGTGTCGCCATCAGGTAAACTGAAGCAAGCTCATTTGCCGCTTCCCGTACCGGCCCGCACCGCGTCGCATCGCCGGCGACAAGATCAAGGCCGACGGCGATGGCGTCATTAGTCATCCCGAGCTTCTTGATATTGTACTCGAGGTCTTCCTTCGCGTTGGAACCGAAACAACGGACGCCGTCGGTCAGTGGGCCGACAATGTCGATTTCCTGAGCACCGGCGAACGGCGCCGATCCGGCCAAGGCGATGGCCAATAAAACGAAGCAATGAGGCCGTTTGAGAGCTCCCGGCTTTGCTCGTTTACCATCAGAGTAGGCTTCGAGGTTCAAGGTAGATCACCCGTCAGCATGTGCAAATCTCCCAGACATTCTCCTGGGAGGCGCTGTTCTAGAAAAACCGCTCGCGAATTCGGATTGTGTCGCCCGGGCGCACTGTCGTCGTGGGCGTCAGCACGACTTCGCGTTCGTTCGGGCTATCAGCACTCTTGATCAGGATGCGACCACGGTCGGCGCGGTAGGTGAAATCCCCGGCGCTTGCGATCGCGTTCATAACAGTCAGCCCCGAAACGAAGGGGTATTCGCCGGGCCGGTTCACTTCGCCAAGAATGTAATAAGGGCGGCCTTTCACGAGCTCGGCCGACACTTTCGGCTCTTTCAGCCAGCCATCCATCAACTTCGTTTCCAGCAACCGGCTGGCTTCGGCCAATGAGAGGTTGACGACCTCGACCTGTCCGATCAGCGACATCGAGATCGACCCCTGCCCATCGACCACGAAGGGGCCGGAAAGCTCCGGTTCGCCATAGACTGTGACCTTGATTTCGTCGCCCGAGCCAAGCTTGTAGCCGGCGATACCCATACCGGCCTGTGTCAGCTCCTGCGGGTCGCCTTGTTCGGGGCCTGTGGAGCAGGCAGCCAGCGCCATGGCGCCGATGCCGACGAGCGCCAGAACAAGCTTTTTGACGGGATTCATCACGTCTCTCCTAGGAAACCTTGTCCGCCACGACCGCGTCGACACGCGGCCCGGTTGATATGAAGGCGACGCTGTCATGCTCAAATCGGGCCGCCGTAAGACGCCCGCTGAGATAAGCGCCCGTATCGACACCTATACGCCGCGAGTCTTTGTGCGGCGAGGTGGTCGGCGTGTGTCCGTGAACGATCACGGCGCCCAACGCCCGGCTGTCGCTAAGGAACTCGTCGCGGATCCAGAGCAGATCGTGTTCCGTCTGCTGGTCCAGCGGCACGCCGGGACGAACGCCAGCATGAACGAAGACGTAGTCGCCAATCCGCACGCTGAGATCGAGATTTGTAAGGAAATTCACGTGTTCCCTCGGCATGGCCTTGTTGAGCGCGTCCGAAGCGATCGCCCATTCCTCCATGGCCGTGCGGGTCCGCGGCGGGCGCACACCATAGGAAACCAGCGTCTCGGCCCCGCCAAACTCGGCCCAGCGCGGCCCGATCGAGGGGTCATTGAGAAACTGAAGCATCGCTGCCTCGTGGTTCCCTTTGAGGAAATATGTCTCGAATGGGGACATTAGCTCGCCCATCAGGATATCAATCACGTCCTTCGACTGGAAGCCGCGATCGACGTAATCACCCAGCATGACAAGGATCGGCCGGCCTTCGAAGCCGCCGTTGGCGATATCCGCGTGAAGATCCTTCAGCAAGCGGACAAGCAGATCCGCCCGGCCATGAACATCACCGACAGCGTAGACCCGCCTGCCGGCCGGAACCAACGCAGGCGGCCCCGGAATATGGACTTGTTTGGTTAGCGAGGGCGGCTGCCTGCCCACAAAAATACGCGCAATCCCGCGTCCGAACGCGCCCAGCAGATCGCCGGCCATTCGTGTGAGGCCAGATAGCGCCTCGAGAATCCGCCTTTGCGGAGGGATCAACCCCAACTCCTGTTTCGGCCCGCTGCCCGGAACCGGTGCGGTCACCGCGTTACGCAACGGGCGAGCCAACTCGCCCATTGTTCCCCGCACAAGGGTACCAGACAGACCCAACGTCAACGGTCCTGACAGAGCTTGCGTGGCGCTTTCGGGGCTCATCTGGCCATCCTGCCCCCGGAATTGCACACCATGAAAAAGGTTCAACCCTCACGTGCATGGTTAATGCAGTTGCGTAACGGCTCGATGCGTACCAATGCAGCGACGCCTGACGCGAAGGCCCATACCTTGCAGGTTTTTCGCGCATGACGCGTATCGCCTTCTTTGGTCACGACGCTGCCGACGCTGCCGTTCGACGGCGCGTGCAGGGCTTTCGTGACGATGGGCTTGACGTCGTCGGCTTCACCATGCGCCGGAACGACAACACCCAGGTGGACTGGGAAAACGTCGATCTGGGCCGCACATTCGACGGCGCATACCGCCAGCGTATCCAATCCATTTTCGACGGCGCCAGGCGCGCCGCCGCCGAGCGGGACCTGCTGGCCTCCGCTGACGTGATCTACGCGCGCAATCTCGACATGCTCGCGACGGCCTTCCTCGCAAAGCGCTACGCCAAACTGAAGACCCCGGTGATCTACGAGGCCCTGGACGTTCACAGGCTGTTGACCAGGAAAGACCTGATCGGTCTGGTGCTTCGCCGCATTGAGGGCGCGCTGCTGAGGCGCACCAAGCGACTTGTGGTGTCTTCTCCAGGGTTTCTGGAAAACTACTTCGAAGTGCGCCATCGCGGGCATTACCGCCCGTATCTGATCGAGAACCGCCTCGCCGCTGGGGCCGACTACGGCCACCGTCCAGGGCGGGATGATGCGGGTCGGCCAGCAACAGAACCGCTGCGGATCGGCTGGGTCGGCGTCCTGCGCTGCGCCCGTAGCCTTAGCCTGCTGACAGACCTCGCCCGCAAGCTTGGCCCGCAAGTGCGGATTGTCATGCATGGCATCGCATCATCAAAAGAAATTCCAGATTTTCAACAACAAATTCAAGACATTGAGAACGTAGAGTTTCGCGGCCGCTATCGCTCGCCGGAAGATCTATCCGGCATCTACGGCGATCTCGATCTCGTCTGGGCTGGGGATTTCATGGAGGCGGGCTACAATTCGGTGTGGCTGCTGCCCAACCGGATCTATGAGGGCGGTTACTACGCAGTCCCGTCGATCGCGCCTGAAGGCACGCAGACCGCCAAGTGGATTAACGCACGCGCCGCCGGGTTCACGGTCTCGGAAAATCTGGCATGCACACTGCCGGGACTGGTCCGCACACTGATCGCGGACCGCGGGCTCATCGCTGTAAAGCGGTCCCACCTGCTTGATTTGCCGGAAACCACCTTTGTCGCGCCGCGTGGCGAACTGTCTGCGTTGATATCGGACACTCTTCAGGATGAGCGGACGAGTAAGACGGCAAAGCTGAACCAGCCAAGCACGCGAGATGGGCGAAACCCAGCCGAATAGGTGCGTGAATATCCCCCGTCAGGCGAGGAAATCTTCAACCCTGTTCCAGTGGCAAATGGACTCGTCCTTGCGTTGATCTAGGCTTCGTTCTGGTGTTGAGGCGGACGTATGAACAAGATCCCTGCGCAGGCGACCATGGGCTGGGGCCGTTCCCGCCCGAAGACCCAGCCACTTCCGCGCATCCGGCTACGTGACCTGCTTCCGCCGCTCGCCGCAGTGGCGGTGCTCACGCTTGCGCATGTCGCCTACGGGGCTGTCCAGCCAATCGCCGCCCTCCCCCTCTCAGGATTGCTTGTCGTTGTCGCGATTGTCGCGATTCTGGCGGCAGGCCCTCACCATATCACGATCGGCATGATAGCCGGCGCAGGCGCAATCATCGCCTTCGCTGTAACTGGCCTTGCCGGCCCACTTCACCAATCAGCGCCGCATCTCGCGGTTCTGTTCGCAGCAGGCGCGATCTGGTGCATTGGCTATATCGCCTCTCGCCATCGCCGCGCGCTGGACGTCGCCTGGGCCGCGCTCATGTGGGGCGCCATCGGCTATTGCGGGTGGATGTTCATCCTCCACGTTTCAGGCGCACCGTCGGGCGAAAACGCAATTCTCGGCGCCTTTGCGACACCTGCGAACGCATCAGTGCTGTTCGGCCTCTTCGCCATCGTGGGCATGAGCAATATTCTTCACATCATAAAGCAGATGGATGCTGAGGCGCTTGCGCGTTCCAGGATGGTCGAACAACTGTTGCGTCAGGGTCTTGCCGGCATCCTGCTTGTCGTTTTCTCGTTGACCTGCCTGTCCATCGCGGGCTCGCGGCCCGGCATCATCATTACGCTTGGCGTTCTCATCGCCCTGATGTGGTGGGATACGCTTTCCATCTCGACCCGCGAACATCGCGGCATACCGATGCGGCTTGCGGCGCTTTTGGCGCCCTTCGTGGCGATAGGCCTTGCTGGATGGGGCGTCAGCCTGGGCTGGATCAGCGACGAGACTGTAGCTCCCGGCGTCGGCGGATCCGACGTCATGCCGAACATACAGCGCATCCAGGCCTACATGGGTGCGTGGATGGAAAGCCCCGTCTTCGGCCATGGCCTAGGGTCAATCGGCCTCGAGGGAGACAAGGTCATGACCCTGGTCAACGCCAAGGCCATGCGCGTGCCCGGAGATGCGCACAACGTGTTTGTCACATGGCTGGTGGAAGCCGGAATTGTGGGCCTTGCGCTGCTCGTGCTGGCTCTGGGTGCAATGTACACGCGCATCTTCGCCGCATTGAGATCGCGCCAAACTCCACGCACGTTTCTTCGTCTCGCTGTCATGGCGGGTGTCCTCATGCTTCTGCATGGCGTGACAGATTCATCACTCGACCTGCCGAGCGCGGTATGGCTATACGCCCTGCTCCTCGGCGCCGCATGTGGTGTCGCCACCGGACGCCGCATCGAGCCGCGCGAGGACGAAGAATAGGGAACTTATGCCGGCTCTGACTGCTGCCATTGCAAACCTCAAGGGCGGCGTCGGGAAATCGACGACGACCGTGATGCTGGCTGATGGCCTCGCGCACTATTACGGTATGAACGTTCTGGTGATCGATCTCGATCCGCAGGCCAATTCCAGCCAGATGCTGCTGACCGAACGCGGCGTGCAGGCGGCTGCTGACCAGGGCAAGGGCGTGCAACACATCCTTGCCAGCTTCATGGAGGGCAAGCCGCCCTCCGCCGCGCCCTTCATCATGCCCAACGCCGTAACGCTGGAAGAACTCCGCCGCGCGGAAGAGAACGATGAGCGCCAGGGCTGGATTTCCAGTCTTCCTGCGCACCCGCAATTGCGCCTGCGCGAACTTAGCCTTGAAGAAGAATGGTATTCACGATCAGGCACTCCGACCACGCTGTCGGATGCGCTTTCAAAATTCTTTCGTGAGGCCTTCGAGCCGCTTCTGCCGCTTTACGACATCATCCTGCTCGACTGCCCGCCTCACCTGTCGCCGCTGGCCCGGGCCGGGCTTTCACTCGCAGACGCTTTCATCACGCCGACGATTGCTGACTCGGTTTCGACGTGGGGCACGAAGCAGTTTTCCGACTGGGTCGGCAAATTCATCGCTTCAGACCTGCCCAGCCGCAACTTCGTTCTCATCACGCGCTTCCGCGACACGAAATATGCCCGCTCGGTCGCCTCCGACCTACGCGAGATCTATCTGAAAGATCGCTGGTTCGGCCCCACGATCCCGGAATCCGTGCATGTCCTCAACGCGATGGATCGTGCGGCGCCCGACAGTTATGACACTTTCCGCGGCAAGTATGCCGGCGTAACCAGCGATGTGCGGCGCCTTGCTGAACGCTTCACCGATTTCATGACGCAACGCACAGGTGTGACATGGGCGAAGATCAGGGACTGAACCCGATCGAGTATCTCGATCGTTTCTTCGATGAACTGCGCGCCGAAGTGCGCTCCAATCCCAAGCTCGCCGCTAGACTGGTAAAGGCGCTCGGCGGCAATGTCGTCTTCGAGAGCGATACGAAGGCAGAAGTCGCGAACCCTTACGCGCTTGCCGCTGGCCCCAAGGCGACCTTCATGTCGGTGTTCGGCGCGATGAAGCTCGGCGAGATCAAGAAAGTGCTCAAGGAGAACAACCTTGCGACCCGTATCGACATGAACGGCAAAAGCGCCGACCAGCTTGTCGAGATGATGTACACGCGCGCGGCGATGAAGGTGCAGGAGCGCAAGAGCTCGATATTCTGAAGCGGCAACGCTCTAGAGCTTCTGGCCCTTCAGCATCTGCCTGAAGAACCCGACCGACCAGGACATGTGCATCGTCGCGGAAGCAGCGCCTGCCATCAGTCCGCACAGCGACTTGTGCTTCACCGCGACGGTGATCGAAGCCAGCGCCAGCGCCATCAGATAGCCGCCCGGCAGGATCAACCCGGCCGGGATCAACGGAGCGATCACCAGTCCGGTCACGCACGCGACCAGCGTGGCAGGCGGGATCAGCTGGCGCAATTTTGGACGCTCGCCATGCTTCATCAGCGTGCGCGCCCGGCCCTTGCCATAGTTGAAATACTGGCGCGCCAGCGATCCGATGGTCGCGCGCGGCAGATAGACGAGACGGATATCCGCATCGAGGAAAATCTTCCCGTCGGCCTTGCGCAGCCGCGTGTCGAACTCGGCATCCTCGTTATGCGAGAACGTTTCGTCGTAGCCGCCGACTTGCAGGAACGCCTGCAGGTCGAACCCTGCATGGTGGCCATGATCGACAAACATCGACTTGCGTCCGCCACGGTGCGCCGAACCACCCGAGCCAAGAGGCGTGTCGACGATCCACGCATTGGCTTTTTGGAAGCAGGTCTTGCCCGCGGCATCCATCGGCACGACCACGGATGCAACACCGCGCGCGCCGAGGGAATCCGCCACTGACATCACATAATTGGCCGGGTAGACCGCGTGCGCATCGCAGCGAACAAGAATGCGTCGCCCTGCTCCCGCATCACGCGCCGCCAGATTGAGCGCTGCGGATTGCAGCTTCTTCGGGTTGTCCATCACCCGCAGGTTGGGAAATTCCGCGCGCAGACCTTCGACGATCTCGCGCGTACGATCCTTGCTGCCGCCGTCGGCCACCACAAAGCCGGCCTCTCGCAACCGCTGGTCACCCGTCATCAGCGAGCGCACACATGCCTCGATGTGAGCTGCTTCGTTGAGAACAGGGATTACGACCAGCACATCGGCGCCGACAACAGGCTGCGTGCGCAAGACGTTAGCCGATTGCGGCTCGATCGGCGTTTCCATAAGGGGCGTCGTGTCCATCGCCATCGCAGAGCAATTCTACTGCCGTGCGTGTCAGGTTGGACGAGTCGTCTTAACAGTGTTTGCCTGAACGGCCGGCCCAATGTCCCACGTCCGCGCCGGGGTGTTGACGGCCGCGCGATAGGCGTCGAACGGGATACCGTTCTGCTGGGCCTTGATCCTCATGTCGGCGAGGAATTCCGCGTTGGGCCCGATCCAGCGCAGCACATCAGCCTGCTCAAAAGCCTTGCGGCGCAGGGGTTCGGGAATCGACGCCCAGTTGGTTAGCACGAAGTTAAAGCGCCATCCGATGATCTCGTCATCGCACAGCGGGCACGCATCCATCGACCGTGTCAGCGCGTCGAGAGACGCCTGATTGACCTTGCCCGACGCACGGCGCGCTTCGAGATAAGCCAGCTGCGCCCAGGCAAACGCACGCGACGCATCAAGTTCGGTCGCCCGGCTGGCAGCAACATAAGCCGAGCCCGTATCGACAACGGGCATCTGCATCGCAAGCTCTGCCAGCGTCTCGACGTAATCCGGTGAGTTGGAATGCGACCAATCCTGCTCAAGCGCCTGCGTTACGCCGGCGTCGTCGGCGTG
>CALMWO010000548.1 GCA_937873805.1 uncultured Hyphomonadaceae bacterium | reverse complement strand
CATATCGGGAAGGAACGGCCGATCCGGGGCGCGTGTCGACGCGCATCGCCGCAGCAATGCGGCATAGGACTATCCACGGCGCATCCCCACGCGCCCCGCTCCCTCGTCTGGGGGGACAGAGCTGAAGCATCCCGCAGGGCGAAAGCGCCCGTGCGATCGAGAGCGTGCGCGCAGTCACTGTCACACACGCCGCACCTCTTCTCCTTGACCCCCAGCCCCCACCCCCCTAGGTAGCGTCCGTTTGTTCGCGCCCCCCGCCGAGTCGCGCCGGTAAGTCAGGAGGCCCTCCACATGACCACGAAACCGACCGGCGCCATCGCCCTCGAAGACGGCACGATTTTCTGGGGCCACGGCCACGGCGCAGCAGGCGTCGCCGCCGGCGAGCTCTGCTTCAACACCGCGATGACCGGCTATCAGGAAATCCTGACCGACCCGTCCTACGCCGAACAGATCGTCCTCTTCACCTTCCCGCACATCGGAAATGTCGGCGCCAATGCTGAGGACCAGGAAGAATCCTCCGCGCAAGGCGCCGCCGGCGCACGCGGCGCGGTGTTCAAGGCCCCGCCGACCCTGCCCGCCTCCTGGCGCGCCGCCGACACCCTCGACGCCTGGCTGAAGAAGCGCGGCGTCATTGGTCTCTCCGGAATCGATACCCGCGCCCTCACCCGCCGCATCCGCCAGCTCGGCATGCCGAAATCAGCGATCGCCTTCGATCCCGCCGGCAAGCTCGACGGCGCGGCGCTTGTGAAAGCTGCGCGCGACTGGAAAGGTGTCGAGAACGCCGACCTCGCGATCAATGTCTCGTCGGGCCAGAGCTTTGAATCCACCGACGGCCTCTGGGATCTCGGCAAGGGTTTTGTACCGCTCGCCAACGCGAAGTCCCACGTCGTCCTCGTCGATTTCGGCGTGAAGAAGAATATCCTGCGCAACCTCTCCGCCGTCGGCGCGAAGGTCACGATCGTTCCCGCCAAGACGAAGGCGGAAGACATCCTCGCGCTGAAGCCGAACGGCGTCGTGCTCTCCAACGGTCCCGGCGATCCGGCCGCGACAGCGATCTATGCCGGCCCCGAGATCAAGAAGCTGATCGCCTCGGGCGTGCCGATCCTCGGCATCTGCCTCGGCCACCAGATGCTCGCCCTCGCGCTCGGCGCGAAGACGATGAAGATGCCGCAAGGCCATCATGGCGCGAACCATCCCGTGAAGGACTTCACCACCGGCAAGGTCGAGATCGTGTCGATGAACCACGGCTTCACCGTCGACACCACGACGCTGCCGGCTGGCGTTGAAGAGAGCCACAAGTCGCTCTTCGACGGCACCAATTGCGGCCTCAGCGTCGCTGGCAAGCCGATCATTTCGGTCCAGCACCATCCCGAAGCCAGCCCCGGCCCGCAGGATAGCTTCTATCTCTTCGAGCGCTTCGCGAAGATGATGGCGGAGTACAAGGCGTAACGCTTCGTCCACGATTGGAACGTCGCGGATCCAACAAGCCTTGATGGGCCGGCGTTTTCTTTGCGCGCCGCCCAAATCGTGAATCAAACCTTCTCTTCGCGGCCACGCTTTTTCGCGTTTTCCGCAACCTATTTTTTTACCCCGACATGCAACGGTGGCCCAATCTGAAACATTGGGTCGGCCCATGGCTCCTGTCGATATGAACGCCGATATTCACGCGCGCCTCGCGGCAGCAGAGGCGGCCCTTCACGCCGTCGGCCAGCAGCTGTCGCCCGCGATCCGCCATGTCGACATCGCCGTGCTGATCCCCTGCTACAACGAAGCCGGCGCCATCGGCGACGTGGTGAAGTCCTTCAAGGCCGCGCTGCCCCACGCCCGCATTTTTGTTTACGACAACAACAGCCATGACAACACCGCCACCGTCGCCCGCGAAGCCGGCGCGATCGTTCGCCGCGAGCCGCTGCAGGGCAAGGGTCATGTCGTACGCCGCATGTTCTCGGACATCGAAGCCGACGTCTATGTGATGGTCGACGGCGACGCGACCTATGACGCCGCATCAGCTCCGCGCCTCGTCTCGCGCCTGCTCGAAACGCAGGCCGACATGGTCGTCGGCGCGCGCATCACGGAAGAAAAAGCCGCCTATCGCGCAGGCCATCGCTTCGGCAACCGCGTTCTCACCGGCCTCGTCTCCACGATCTTCGGCGACCGCTTCACCGACATGCTGTCCGGCTACCGCGCCTTCTCGCGCCGCTTCGTCAAATCATTCCCCGCCCTCGCCTCCGGCTTCGAGACGGAAACCGAACTCACCGTCCACGCTCTCGAATTAGACATGATCACCGCCGAGGTGCAGACGCCCTATGGCGCGCGCCGCGTCGGCTCAGTTTCGAAACTCTCCACCATTCGCGACGGCTTCCGTATCCTCGGCACGATCGGCCGCCTGATGCGCGATGAGCGCCCACTGCTGTTTTTCGGCGCCATCTCCGGCGTCATCATGCTGACCGCCCTCGCCCTCGGCGCGCCCGTCATCGGCGAGTACATGCAGACGGGTCTCGTGCCCCGCTTCCCGACGGCGTTCCTCTGCGGCACGCTGGCGGTGCTGGCCTGCATCAGCCTCGTCTCCGGCATCATTCTCGAAACCGTCAGCCTCGGCCGCCGCGAGATGAAGCGCCTTGCCTATAACGGCATCGAAAGCCTGACGGCGAAACTGGAGCGCTTCGAGGAAACCCGGCTGACGCTGACGTCTCTGCGTGCGCAGGCCCTGCAGGAAAACCCCGTCCTGCCGACGCCTTACGGCTTCCGCAAACGCCGCACGCACTAGGCGACTTGCGCCTGCGCTCTGGCGCGTCCATCTAGGCCGCATGACAGAAGCTGCCCGCTCCGAAACCAAACTCCAGATTCGCATCGTGCCGGTGACGCCGCTGCAGCAGAACTGCTCGCTCATCTGGGACGCAAACACCAAGCATGCCGCCTTCGTCGATCCCGGCGGCGATATCGATACGCTGATCGGCGCGCTCGACCATTTCGGCCTGACGCTGAAACACATCTGGCTCACACACGGCCATCTCGACCATGCCGGCGCCGCCTACGAACTGCGCGAACGCACAGGCGTTCCCGTTGTCGGGCCGCATAAGGACGACCAGTTCTGGCTCGACCAGATCGAAAGCTCCGCGGTGAAGTATGGCATCACCGGCCTCAAGAACGTGACACCTGATCGCTATCTTGAGGACGGCGAT
>CALMWO010000547.1 GCA_937873805.1 uncultured Hyphomonadaceae bacterium | reverse complement strand
AAATCCCAGCGGGCTAGGGTTCTCAGCTTGATCGAGTCGGAAGCCTGAACGTTCAAGCCCGTTTGCGCTGGATTCGCAGCCGCTCAAACTCCTGCTTTTTCGATTGCTGTTCGCTGCGCTTGGCATCCTGCCGCAGTGCATAAATGAAAAGCGGTATGACAACGGCCATTAGCACGGCAATAAAAACAGTCAGCCGTAGTACTTGGTCATCACTCAAGGGCCAGAGATTCATGTTGCTCTCCGAGATGGGTCGGATGGTTAAGCGGTTACAGCCTGATTTTAGGCTGTTGCAGGCTCAAGGGTTCTCGTTCCTACGCACGAACAGCCCTTCGGCCAGCCTTTCAAAGGTGAGGGGTCGTTTGCGGGAGAGGGCGAAATCCTACGCTAAGGCTTTGGCCAACGATATTCTCCGGTAAGATTGATGTGTTCCCAGGGGATAGGAGAAGTCGCTTGATATCTAGTATGACGTCTGTCGCACCTGCTTGATCGCGGCCGCGATAGCTAGATCGCGTTGCTCCTCTTCTCCATCCGCGTTCCAAGCTGCGGAAAGGCACCCATAAGCGTACGCCTGGTCGAGCAGGCGACGCGGATCGACGTCCAGCGCACGAGAGAATGCGTCCGCCATCTGTGCAATGCGTCTAGGATCGAGACAAAGGTCGTCTCTGTCAGCCGGATCGTAGAACATATTGGCGGCGCCAAAGCCCACTTCACCGACCAGACCGACGGGATCTATCACCAGCCAGCCGCGACTGGAGAACATGATGTTTTCATGATGCAGATCGCCATGTAGCCCACGCAGTTCCGAGGCATTGCTCATCATTTGATCGGCTATAATCGCCGCGTGGACGTAGTCAGTTTGACAACCTGCGTTTTGATCATCGCGCGCCCGCTGAAACAAAGCTGCAAAGCGATCCCGGATCGGGAGAAGGGCAGAAGGCAGGGGTTCCTCAGATGCGGCATACAGCTTCGCCATTAGTTCCGCTGCAATTTCGGTCGCCTGGTAGTCGCCGTGCTCGGCAACGATGTGAGAGAGCATTCGCTCCCCGGCATATTCGAGCAACATCAGATTGTTCTCACGACCGAGCAACCGGACTGCTCCCCTCCCATTGCGCCATACCAGATAGTCGGCCCCGCGCAGTTCATCAGCAATGTCTTCTATAGGTTTCAATCCCTTGACGATTGCAGGAGTCCCGTCTGGCAATGAAACTTTCCAAACGAGGCTGGAAAAGGTGTCCGCAATGAGAACAGGTTGCGAAACGTGCCAATGAGCAGGAAAAACAGGCGGCATGAACATCAACCCCAAGTCAGAGGGTCCAATCGCAGATAGAAGGCAAGGCGTTCGCGGTCGGGGGCTTCGATCCCCAATACATTGAATAGGACAGCGAAGGCGCGCTCTGCTTCATCTGGCGCTGCCCAGTTCTCTTCGGCGTTAGCAATCATGAGTGCCAAATCGGCATAGCGATCTGCTGTTCCGAGCCGCCCAAGGTCGATCAGACCCGTGCATTGAAGAGTTTTAGGGTCCACCATGAAGTTCGGCATGCAGGGATCACCATGGCAAACAACCATATCGGTGCGCTCTTGGTCGAGCCGCACCGGTAGCTCTCGTTCGACACGAGCCAAAAGATCGAGCTGCGGCGTACTCTTGTCCTCGTCCGGTAAGAAGTCGGGATTGACGGCATTGCGGGACACCACATCAACGGCGCGTCCGAACATTCGCGACAGCCTGCGCTCAAACGGACATTGATCAACCGATAGGCTGTGAACAGCGCCAAGTTGCTGCCCCATTGACGGCCACGCTTTGAGCAAATCCGCTCCAGACAGATCAGCCGCCGGTACTCCCGGAATTGCCGTTATCACCAAGCATGCACCCTCCTGTTCCTCCTGCCAGTTGATCACCTCGGGGCAAGCCACACCTCGACCTTTGAGCCAAATGAGGCGGTCACGCTCTCCAGCGAGCTCACCGCGGCGGGAAGCAGGTGCGATTTTCGCGAAGGCATGCCCGTCACCACGTCGAAAAACAAAATCACCAGATTCTCCGCCTCTGACAGGCAACCAGTCAGAATGCGATTCACCAAAAAAAATATTAGTTCGATTCAATGGAGGTTCCTTCAGTTTTCTGATGAAGCGCGGAGGTGGCTCAACCTGCGAAAAGAAACGAGTTGCTACGTAAGTCCGAGAACATGCTTTCCATGGTCTCTGAGCTCGCCTTTGGGACCGACATATCGGTAGAGAGTGACGCGCTCGATGCCGAGTTCCTTGCAGAGATCGGAAACTGAAGTATCGCGCTGGGCCATGGCGGCTTGCGCGAGACGCACCTGAGCTTTGGTGAGCGCGAATTTTCGTCCGCCCTTGCGACCGCGCGCTCTCGCGGAGGCGAGACCCGCCATGGTGCGCTCTCGGATCAGATCCCGCTCGAACTCGGCCAAGGTGGCGAAGATTCCGAACACCATGCGACCGGACGCAGTCGTGGTGTCGATCTGAGCGCCCTTTCCAGTCAGAACCCGCAGGCCGATCTTGCGGTCTGACAGCTCCTTCACCGTGTTGACCAGATGGGCAAGCGATCGTCCGAGGCGATCGAGCTTCCAGACCACCAGCACATCGCCGTCACGCAATGACTTGAGGCAGGCAGTCAAGCCAGGGCGATCATCACGACCGCCGGAAGCAAGATCATCATAGATATTGTCCCGTTCGACACCTGCGGCGCGCAAGGCGTCGTGCTGCAGGTCGAGAGACTGCGAGCCATCGGCTTTGGAGACGCGGGCATATCCGATCAGCATGTATCACAAACGTTGGTTTGAGGCGGCGCTTCGGCCACGATTGCATTGACCTCTGGAAATGTATCTCAACCAGCTTCATAAACAAAGCGTCTTGAACGCTATCAGATTTTGAAAAAGGAACATGTATGCCGCGTCGCGTCACTCTAACCGATCGGCAGAAAGACGCGCTGTTGCGCCTGCCGACCTCGCAGGCGGACTTGCTCAAACACTATACGCTGAGTGACGAGGATCTCGGGCATATCGGGCAGCGTCGCCGCCAGCACAACAGGTTCGGCTTCGCCCTGCAATTGTGTGTCCTGCGCTATCCCGGCCGG
>CALMWO010000546.1 GCA_937873805.1 uncultured Hyphomonadaceae bacterium | reverse complement strand
CCGGAGACGCTGGAGGCGGCGTATCACATGCTCCACCTGACGTCGGCGGCGGCCGTAAGTGCGACGGCTTTCGTGCTGTCGACTGAGGCGGAGTCTTGAGAGCCGCGATTGCCGCGGCGCTAGCGGCGCTGGGCCTTGCCGTGATGGTGGCGGGCCAAGCGTCGGCGCAAGCCAACATCACCGAGGCGCAGAAGCAGGAACTCTACTGCGTCCACAATGCACTGATTGCCCGAAACCAGACGGCGCTTGTGGCGGAGTCTTACCTGAGTGAGACGACGGCGGATGGCGTGCGTGGCGCTGCCGACAGCGCGATCAATTCGGCTGCGGCGGGGTGTTCGCAGAAGCATGGCTGGGATGACACGGCGCGTGGGCTGGCGCTGGCGGTTGGCGTGATGGGTTCGACGGCGGACCACATTGCGGGCGAGCTGAACGATGCGGGCGTGGTCGACGCCACCCTCGCGAAGGTATCCGACCTGATGCGAGGCCTGTCGGCGCGGGACAATGAACTGCTGTTCGATGGCGCATGGGAAGACGATCGGTCTTTCATGGCGCGGATACGCACGAAGCTGATCGCGGCGGGCGTGCCGGACAAGGCCGAGACGATCCGGCTGGCGGTGATGCTGCTCGAGTGTTCGGTGATCGGATCGGAATCGGCGGGCGCGTTTATCGAAGAGCGTTCAGCTAGCTGCAGATGTTGGCGGGCGGCGTGTACTGGACCGTCAGCCAGTCGATCAGGTCGGACGCCAGTGTCTGCTCGTCCATGTAGGCCTTTGGCCAGGCGATGCCGCGATACGCCGCCCATGGCAACCAGTTGAGGCTGGCGCCGGAGGTGCAGGCAGCATTCTTCCAGCGTGTGTCGGTGCTGAAGCTCCAGGCGGCGGCCGCGAAGACGACCAGAGCCACCGTCAGATAAAGACCCACGACCAGTCCGATGATGTTGCGCATGTGAGACCTATGGAGCGTGGACCATCACTGTAACCCGCCGCCGCTCGACAACTTTCAACGCGCCGGGGCTGCCCGCCAGCTTGTCAAACGTGATGATGGTGTCGATGTCCTCGCGCGTGCTCGGGACGAATTCGAAGACCTGATACTGCGTGCCGTCGGGCGCGGTGGCGTCAGCGGCCTTGGCGATGTTGACCTTCCCCGCATCCGCCGCTGTCGCGGTCCAGGTTGCGTCCGGGGAAGCTGAGAGGCGAGCCTGGCTCAGCGCCATGCTCACGACGTGGAATGTGCAGCCATCCAGAGTCTCGCCCGATTTCGGGCAGGATGGCGCCTTTGCCCCCGGCCGCTGCGGGTTTGGAATCGCGTACGCCACTTCTGGACTTGCCGGCGGCTGGGGCGAACCGACGCTGGTGCAGGCTGCACAGACGGCGACGCATGACATCAACATCCAGCGCATAACCGCATTCTCCTGTATCATGACGCCACGGAAGACGGTGCTTCGCGTCGCTGGAAAGAGGATAGCGAATTGTTCCGAAACACCAAAACGCGAACGCGGCATCGACGGTGAGGCTGGTTTGCTCACCTCATGCGGAGCGGGGTAGGGTGACCCTGTATATAGAGAGAGGCGCCTTCCATGGATGGCTTTGAGGGCAAGACGGAGCGGGCGCGGTATGACTATCCGTTCGCGGAGCCGCCAGCTGTCGGGACCACGCTGGAGGTTGCGCCCGGCGTAAGATGGGTGCGGATGCCGCTGCCGTTCTCGCTGAAGTGGATCAATCTCTGGCTGATCGAAGATGGCGATGGGTGGACCGTGGTGGACACGGGCATTCCCAACTCCGAGACCAAGAGCCACTGGCGGACGATTTTCGAGAACGAGCTTGGCGGCAAGCCGGTGAAGCGTGTGATCGTCACGCACATGCATCCTGACCATATCGGATTGGCGGGATGGATGACGCACAAGTGGAAGTGCGAACTTTGGATCACGCGGCTGGAGTATATCCAGTGCCGGATGCTGGTGGCGGACACCGGGCGCGAGGCGCCGCAGGCGGGCGTGGATTTCTATCGCGCCGCAGGATGGGAGCAGGAGGACCTCGACAAGTATGTCGAGCGGTTTGGCGGGTTCGGCAAAGCCGTGTCGCAACTGCCGGACTCGTTCCGCCGGCTGAGCGACGGGCAGGAGATTTCGATCGGCGGACGGACGTGGCGGATTGTCACGGGATGCGGACATTCGCCGGACCATGCCTGCCTGTGGCAGCCGGACCTGAACGTCTTCATTTCAGGCGACCAGATCCTGCCGCGTATTTCTTCCAATGTAAGTGTGTTCCCGACGGAGCCAGAGGCCGATCCGCTGAAGGACTGGCTGGACTCGTGCCGGAAGCTGAAGGCCACGATCCCGGAGGATGTGCTGGTGCTGCCTTCGCACAACGAGCCGTTTTATGGCGCGCACAAGCGGCTGGACGGCCTGATCGAGGGTCATGAAACCGCAATGAAGCGTGTGCTGTCCCGACTGGACGAGCCAAAGCGGGCGATTGACCTGTTTACCGCGCTTTTTGCCCGGGCAATCGAGAAGGACGTTCTGGGCATGGCGACGGGGGAAACCATTGCGCACCTGAATTGCCTGAAGGGGCGCGGATTGGTCACGTCCGTACACGCGGACGGGACAACGCTGTACAGGCTGGCGTCTTGACGGCGGACTGAGACGCATAACGTATAGCCGCGAGCCCAGTGCGGGCAAAAATGGAGCCCTCAGGGGCGCGCCAAGGGCTGGTAAATGAGTGATACTCCGACGCAGCAGCCGGTGACCGAAAAGCCGGGCGTGGTCGAAGGCGCGGCTGAGGCCGAGCCGAAGAAGGGCCTCAAGAGCAAGCTGTTCCATGAGTTCCGCGAGACGGCGATGACGATCGCCATCTTCGTGCCGTTCTGGCTGATCTTCTCGACCTTCGTGTACGAGCTGCGTTCGATTCCGTCTGAATCGATGGTGCCTGCGCTGCAGGTTGGCGACCGCGTGGCGGTGGCGAAGTTTGCGTACGGCTATAACCGCAACTCCATCCCGTTCGGGTTGGGCATGATGGTGATTGGCGATGATCCGGCCAAGCCGGAAGAGAGCGTCTTCGCATCCAAGCCCAAGCGTGGCGATGTGATCGTGTTCCAGCACCCGCATTCGGATCGCGTGATGATCAAGCGGCTGGTCGGCCTGCCGGGGGACCGGATTGAAGTGAAGGGCGGCAAGCTGTTCCTCAATGGCGCGGAAGTCCTGCGCGAGAAGATCCGCACGACGACCTATGTGCCGGACGACTCGAGCCGCCTTGTGACGGCGACGGAATATCGCCAGACGATTCCCACTGGCGAGGGCGAGCAGACGAAATCGTTCCTGATCCACGAATTCTCGGACTCGAGCGATCTTGACGAGACGCCGGTGTTCACGGTGCCGGCCGGTCATGTGTTCATGATGGGCGACAACCGCGACAACTCGGAAGACAGCCGCGCGCCGTCAGGCCACCGTTCGATGGCGGCAGCTTTCCCTGAAGCCTGGCCCTATCGTCCGACCAGCCTGTCGGCTGATACGCGCGATGACGCGATCGGCTTCGTGCCGTTCGATTATCTGATCGGCCGCGCCGAGACGGTGCTGTTCACGCTGCACGGTTGCAAGCAGGCCGAAGGCGCCGAGTGCCCCGAAGGGCGGCTCTGGAAGGGGTTGTAGTTTCAGCTGACGACCTGACTTCGGTTGCGATGTGAACCTGTGCTATGCCTTTGCCGGCAGGTTCGGGGGTCGGGTCATGCGTGTTCTTCTGATTGCACTGATAGCAATGGCTGCGCCCGCTGCGTTGGCGCAGGAAGCCTATCAGCCGCCGCGCACCGCAGAGGGTCATCCTGATTTCAGCGGGACGTGGGGCGCGTCGTTCATGACGCTGCTCGAGCGGCCGCCTTTCCTGAAGACGCTCGTTCTTACCGCAGATGAGGCGCGCAGCGCAGTCGACATTCTGACCAAGGGCACGCCCGATCTGATCGATCCTGATTTCTTCATCCAGAACATCAACACGGTCGCGCAGGTGCGTGGCGAATATCGCTCGTCGCTGCTCGTGCTGCCGGCTGACGGACAGATGCCTTACACGGAGAAGGGCATAAAGCTCGCCGACCGTTTCGACTGGATGGATACGCAGGGTGACGACAATCCTGAGGAGCGCACCACGTTCGATCGCTGCCTTGCCGGCCTCGGCCAGCCGCCGATCCGGCAGATACCGGCCATGGTGCCGAACACATTTCTCCAGACGCCGCGAGAGATCGTCATCCTCACCGAGGATACCGGCAGCTTGCGAGTCATACATACTGATGGGGCTGCCCCGCCGCCTCCCGCGGTGACGTCTTATGAAGGCTGGTCAGCCGGGCGCTGGGAGGGCGACACGCTGGTCGTGGAAACGACGCGCATTCGCGCGGACGATCCTTTCCGTGGCGGCTTCGGGCGTCCGATCCTGATCGAGCCAGACAGCAAGGTCACCGAGCGCTTCACGCGCGTCTCGCCGACAGAACTGCACTACCAGTTCACGGTGGAAGACAGCGACCTCTACACCGCGCCCTGGCTTGCCGAGTATTCGTTCAAGCTTCAGGACACGACGTTCTACGAATACGCCTGCCACGAAGCGAACTATTCGCTGACCAACATTCTGCTTGGCGGCCGCGAAGGCGACAAACGCGATGCGGCGAAGGCGAAGAAGCCAGTCAAACGGAAATAGCGAACGCTGGCGGCGTCTGGATGTGATTCTCGCGGTCGAGACCCGCATGGACGATCGGGTGCGCGGCGTGACCCGGGCGCTGGCCGAAGATCCGGCCGTCGCTCGGACATTGACGGCTTTGAAAGCGGCGATCCGGCCGGCTGCTTTCCGA
>CALMWO010000545.1 GCA_937873805.1 uncultured Hyphomonadaceae bacterium | reverse complement strand
ATCGACTGGGGTAGTCCTGACTGCGGCCACGCCGATGATTGTCAGCACGAGTGCTGCCGCAAGCACCAGCCCGCGCGCCGCGACCGAGGCGCGAATGATCCTGGCGATCATCGACTGCCCTCCAGCGGACGTACTGCGATGCCGGTAAGGCTTGCTTCGGAATCGAGCAGGAACTGACCCGACGCGACGATCTTCTCGCCAGTGCCAAGTCCAGCAAGCACCTCGGTCTTGCCGCTGCCTTCTCGGCCTGTCCTGACTTCCGCCGGATGATAGCGGCCATCGCCCGTCGCCAGCATGACGATGTTTCGCGTGCCGGTGCGGATAACCGCTTCGCTCGGCACCAGCAGTGCAGGCTTTGCGTCCCCGCCCAGCGCAACCTGAGCGAACATGCCGGGGCGCAGGCGGCCACCCCGATTGGCAAGCTCGATACGCACTGTCAGCGTGCGACTGTCGGTCTGCGTGGTAGGCAGAATGGCAATCACCCGCCCGCCAAAGTTCTCACCCGGGAAGGCGGTGAGTGCCGCTGCCGCATTTTGCCCGACCCTGACGCTCCCGGCCTGCGCTTCGGGAACGGCGGCATTGAGCCAGACTGTCCCGATGCCAGTGACTTGCACGAGCGTCTGTCCCTGCGCCAGGGTCACACCTTGCCGGGCATCGAGCGACTGGATTACGCCCGCGATCGGCGAGGTGATCGTCACTGTGCCATTGGTCCGGCCTGTCCGCTCGACCTGCGCGATCAGGCTGTCGGACATGCCCATCAGCCGCAACCGCTGCCGCGCGGCTGCCAATAGTTCAGGCTTGCCGAGCCGTTTGACACTGAGGAACTCGGTTTGAGCACCGCCCCACTCGGGCAATTGCACGTCGGCAATGGGCGCACCCGCGCCGATCACGTCGCCGGGCGCGCGGCCATAGACGCGTGAGACGAACCCGCCAGAACGGGCCTGAACGATCGCCACATCGCGCTGGTTGAAGTCGATGCTGCCGGTCGCATTGAGCGTGGCAGAGAGGCTGCCCATCTCGGCCGCAACAACCCGGATACCGAGATTCTGCATCGCCGCCGGGTCGATACTGACCCCCTGTGCCGCCGTGCCGCCTGCCCCTTCGTCGGCATATTTGGGGATAAGCTGCATATCCATGAATGGCGACTTGCCGGCACGCTCGAACTTCTGGTTCGGAAACATCGGGTCGTAATAGTAGAGCACCTTGCGCGTACCATCGCTCGCCGTCGTTGGTGCCGCTTCGCCATTCCTCTGCTGTCCGAGCCAATATCCGCCGCCGCCCGCAATCAGCACCGTCGCCAGTATTCCCGCGCGCCAGCGCGCTGCCGTTGAAACGTCCATGTTCATGGCCGCATCTCCCCATAGGTAAAATTGATCCGGATTGCGTCGCGTGCGACATCGGCCTCGCGCGCCAGGGCATCGACTTCGGCCTCGGCGAACGCGAGCGTCGAGAGCAGCGCACTGCCGAGATCGAGCTTGCCCGCCGCATAGCTCGCCATGTCGAGTTCGGCCCGGCGTTTGGCGAGTGGCACCAGGGTATTGCGCGCATTCATCAGTCGCTGGTGATGCATGGCATGGTCGGCAAGGTCGCCATCGAGCGCGGCCGCGAATTCGCGTTCCCCGGCCGTGCGCAGCAGCCTTGCCCGTTCCGCTTCGCTCGCTCGCGCGGCGATCATGGGATCCTGCCGGCGTTTGGCGAACAGCGGCAGATCGATGCTGACGCCAACCGATACCATGTCACCATAGGCGGGATCGCGGCGCCCATAGGAGGTGTTGACGCGCCAATTGGGCCGCTTGTCGGCGCGGGCAAGTTCGGTTTCTGCATCCGCAGCACTTACGCCGGCGTCGAGTGCCTGCAGGCTCGGTAGCAAAGCCAGACCTGCCACCAGCTGGGCACGATCTACCTCAAGAATTGGGGGATCGCCCGAAACGTCGGCCTGGGGATCGCCGGTAAAGCGCGCCAGCCTCGCCTGTGCCTTGGCGACATCGGCCGCGAGTTCGCTGCGGCGGTCGGCCACCGCAGCGCGCAACTGGTCGGGTTCGAGCGCCGCGCTGGGCCGCGCCGAACCGGAAGCCAGTCTTGCCGACACTGTCGCCTGGAGATCGCCGAGGCTCTGGTCCAGAAGCTGCAACTGCGCGAGCCGCCGCTTGGCATAATAGAGATCTACCCATGCGAGTGCGGTCTCGAGGCGGACATTCTGTGCCTCGACCGCAAGGCCAGCTTCGGCGACACTGATGCCCGCCTGGGCCCGGGTCCGCTCAGCGCGGCGCTTTGCCGGATTGGGAAATGCCTGCTCGAGCCCGATGCGTGCCATCGTCATGCTCTCGCGGGTGAAACTGAGGGCAGGCGGTCCCGAAACCGGGAAATTATCGATGCCGATGTTGATCGTCGGGTCGGGCAGTCGTCCCGCGGCGATGGCGGAAGAACGTGCGGCATCGATACCGGACGCGCTCGCCTTAAGCGATGGCGCTTCGCGCGCGGTGCGTTCGAGCGCTGCATCGAAGGTCAGCGGTTCGGCATGGAGCGCGGCAGGCAGTGCCAGCACCAGCCCTGCGCCCAGAAAGATACGCATTTTGAAAAGTCCCTGGATGAACTGTGACAGGCCACACGGCGAACAAGGGTTCGCCGCGCACTGCTAGCGTTCAGCCAAGGATTGCGGGCGGTTCTGGCTCGGGACTGAGATTGCGGCCGACAAGCCGCGCCACAGGCATGAGCGTCGGAGTGTTGGGACGATACACAGTCTGGACGGCTGGCATTGCAGGCGGCACGAGAGCCACCGGCAGCGCGCATCCCATTTTAGCGATGCAGTCGAGGGTGAGACCTTCACAAGGCTTTTCGGGCTGTTGCCCAGCTTCTGATTGACCAACTTCGGATTGGGCCGTCAGCCCCATCATCTCCGCACAATCCTCGCTCATACCCGCAGGCGCGCTGGTTTGCTCGGACATCTGCATCGGGAGCGCGGACGCAAACGCGGTTTCCTGGGCCAATATGCCCAGCATAGCTCCAATGAGAAGCATCAAGGAAAGCCAGCGTTTCATCATTTCCTTATCGCGGTGGATCACTAAACAGTCAATTCGGGGCTCGGGCGTGTCTGGTTACAGACTTGCGCGCGGATTGTGCACCAAGACCTGCTCAACCCAGCTGACGCTGTCGTCGGCCTTAGTCGTGTAAACATTGCCCCAATGGTCTGGGCGCGTTTCCATCATCAAATACTTCCCGTTCAGGTTCGACCAGGACCATAGAAAATGATCATAGCGCCCAACAGGCAAATTGAAGCGCCTGTCACGTCCCATCGATCTGGCCGCATCCCCTCGACCGCCCAAAGCCAGACCAGCGATGACAAGATGTAGATACCGCCATAGGCCGCATAAGTGCGCCCTGCCGCCTCAGCCTCGCTCAGCGCCAATACCCAGGCAAATATCGCGAGCGACGCCATGCCGGGGATGAGCCAGAGCGGTGAGCGATCAAGCCGCCACCATGCCCAGAATGCGAAGCAGCCACCAATTTCTGCGAGTGCAGCCAAGCCATAGAGCAGCAGTTGCTTCACAGCTTTACGCCAATTCGGGCCAGCAACGCCACCATCCCGACATACAGCAGAACCGTTAGCAGGCATCCCGCGCCCAGCGCAGGCCAGAACGCGACGCCGCGTTTGAGCAATACCGGGATCAGCAGGAACATCGGCAGCGAGGGCAGTACATACCAGAAGGTCGCCTGGGCATATTGCGCCATGCGATCGGCATCGCCGGTATCGCGCCACAGCCAGATCATGCTGAGCACCGCAATGAGGGGGAGCGCTGAGATCAGCGCCGCGATGCCGAGACTGCGACGATGATGATCGCAGACAGGATCGCTTTCAGGATAAGATAAGTCATGCCCGCACGTCCTTCGGTCCCAGCGTTTCGATGATCTTGCAATCCTCCACCGTTCCCTTGCGGCAACTGCCGATCACGCGGTCGAGTTCGGCACGCAGGGCGGCCAGATCGCTGATCTTGCGCTCAATATCTGCGAGATGAACCCGTGCGATACTGTCGACTGCGTCGCAGGATTGCGCTTTGTCGTCGGACAGAGTGAGCAATTCTCGGACCGCTTCAAGCGTGAAACCTAGGTCTCGGGCACGGCGAATGAACGACAGGCGGGCGAGATGCTCGTTGCCATAGGCACGATAGTTAGCCGATGTCCGCGCGGGCGGTGCGAGCAGCCCGATTTTCTCGTAATAGCGCACCGTCTCAACTTTGGTTGAAGTTGCGCTCGCCAGCTCGCCGATCTTCATCGCTTGACCCTGTAGTTGCTACAGGGTGTAGATAGATGTCCGACTCGGGATTTGTCGAGGAGGATATTCGATGGCTGACAGTTGTTGCGAGCAGCCTTCACAGAGCAAGATGGCCGCCAACCCTGCCTATCGCAGGGCGCTTTGGCTTGTCGTAATTCTGAACCTCGGTTTTGGTCTGATTGAAGCCAGCGCTGGCTTTGTCGCCAATAGCCAGGCCCTGAAGGCGGACTCGCTCGACTTTATCGGTGATGGTTCGATCACGCTTGTCGGTCTCATCGCGTTGGGCTGGACAGCAACCGCGCGTGCGCGAGTCGCCCTTACCCAAGGTTTGTTTCTGGGCGCGCTCGGTTTGAGCGTCCTTGGCCTCGCGCTTTGGAGAGCGCTCAATGCCGTGCCGCCCGATGCGGATGTGATGGGCATCGTTGGATTTGCAGCGCTTTGTGTCAACGTTGCCGCCGCGCTCATCCTTTCGCGATTTCGCGAGGGCGGTGACGCGCAGGCTCGCGCAATCTGGTTGTTCTCGCGCAACGATGCGCTTGCCAACGTCGCCATCATCGTCGCGGCCGCGATGGTGTTTTGGCTCGACAGCGCATGGCCTGACGTCATCGTTGCGAGCGCGATTGCGGTGCTATTCCTCAATTCGGCGCGCGAGATTATTGGCGATGCCCGCTCCGAACTTGCTCGCTCGCGGGAGATGAAATGAACGCGCAGGAATTCACACCTGCGGCGGGCCGCTTTGCGCCGACGGGATTTTACGATCGCGGCGTATCGCTTCTGACCCGTGAGGCGGTCTGGCGAAGCGAGCTTCTCCAGCTGCTTGGGCCTGCCAACGGTGAAACAATTCTTGATGTCGGCTGCGGCACCGGAAGTCTGGCTCTATTGATCAAACGCGCGGCACCCGGCGCGCATGTCGTCGGGCTCGACCCGGATCCCCAGGCACTTTCGATCGCGAGGCGCAAGGCCAATGCGGCGGGAATCCGGATCGAGTGGCGACAGGGCTTCGCGCGAGAAGCGGCCGACGGCGGCGCGTTCGACAAAGTCGTGTCGAGCCTCGTGTTCCATCAGGTTCAGGTCGAGGAAAAGAAGGCCGGAATGGCGGCCATGTTTGCCGCAGCCAATGCTGGCGGAACAATCTGCATCGCCGATTATGCACGACAGGGCGCTTGGCCGATGCGGCAGCTCTTCCGCGTCATTCAGGTGCTCGACGGCAGGGCAAATACGGAACCGAACGCCAACGGCTTCCTCGAAAGTGAATTGTCAATGCTGTGCGGCCGGGTTGTGGACGCGCGGTCGGCGATCAACACGCCGACCGGAACCATCTCGATCTTTCTCGAAAAGAAATAGTTGAATGACCCCGATATCTCCCATCACCTTCGAAGTGCCTAAAGATCGCGTCATCCGCGCGGGCGTCGTCATGATCTTGCTGGCGATACTTGCGATGATCACCGGATTGTATCCGCCCGCTCGTGCCGCCACCGGCGACGAGGACGTCCAGACGCTCGGCGCGAAGTGGGAGGGGCTGGGAAAGCTC
>CALMWO010000544.1 GCA_937873805.1 uncultured Hyphomonadaceae bacterium | reverse complement strand
GCGCGAGGGCATCGCCAGCTACTGGCTGGCGCGACGCCTGCCTGAACTCTTGCAGGCAGCTCGTGATATGTGCGCGCGAGGGCATCGCCAGCTACTGGCTGGCGCGACGCCTGCCTGAACTCTTGCAGCTTGAGCCCGATGTCAGGTTGTTCATCAGGGTTCTGCCGACGACGCCCAACCTTTCCGAAGGCGATGGCGACATCGCGATCCAGTTCGAAAAACCAACAGCCGCCAACATCGTCTCGCGTCAGCTTGGATGGCTGCATTACATTCTGTACGCCGCGCCGAGCTATCTCGCGCGGCACGGCGAGCCTCGTCAGATGGCGGATCTGCAGGCGCACAAATGCCTGAGGCTGTCGGGGGAAGTGTACCAGCCGGAAGGCTCGCGACAGGACGCGGCGGCCTGGGGCGCAATCCTTCCCCACACGATGGAAACGGATGCTGGCACTGTCCTCATGGAAGCATGCGCGGCCGGCGCGGGCATCGCTGTACTGCCCAGCTACGTCTCCCAGTTTGAAGATAGGCTGACGCCGTTGACGCACATCAAGCCGCTAGCAACAGTGCGCTTCTGGCTGACCTACACCGAGCGCGCGCGGAACATGGAGGCCAGTCAGCCGGTGCTGCACTGGATCAGGTCGTGCTTCGACCCGGTCCGCAATCCGTGTTTCCGGGAAATCTACGTGCCTCCGGAGCGACCCGCGTTCACAGCGGGAGCAGCGGAGGCGCAGCTCCCGAAGCAGGGGAACGACAACGTTGCCGTCACACGCCGCGTCAGTGCTCGCCGCACCGCGTCGCTGACCTGAGTATGCGCGGACGGGCCGTGATCCTGGGTGTCGCAGCAGCCGCTATCGCCATGCTCTGCTTTTCGGGAAACGCAAGTTCGGCGCGCCTCGTCTGGAACACGACAGCGAGTGCGCCAACCGGGCTATACAGCATAGAGCAGGGGACATGGCGCGTGGGCGATCGCGTCGCGGTTCGTCCCTCGGCATCGCTCGCCGAAGATCTCGATCGGCGTGGTATTCTTCCGTTCGGCAAGTTGCTCATCAAAAGAGTTGTGGCCGGTCTAGGTGATACGGTGTGCCGTGATGGAGAGCGCGTCACGGTGAACGGGTCACAGGTCGCAGTCGCGAAGATCGCGTCGCGCAATGGAGACGCGTTGCCGTCGTGGGGCGGCTGCCGGCGGTTAGGCGCATCAGAGGTTCTGCTTCTGGGAGACACCCCGGACTCCTACGATGGGCGGTATTTCGGGGTAACGCCTGCGGAAGACGTCGTTGGCAGGGTTTCGATCCTGACAGGCTTCTAGCTGCGACTTTCACGGTCGCGCTAGTTGGAGGCGATCCGCCCCAACAAGGCCGAGTGCCGAATCATTGATGCAAACACCTTTCCAGCTTAGCGTGTTCCTTGGAACACGGGAGGGGGTAGATGCGGAGGTCATTCAGCTTCCACGATTTGAGCTATGACGAATTCGAAGCCTTGGCCAATGCGATTTGCCAGAAGGTCCTAGGGACCGGCGCAGTCGTGTTCGCGACAGGGAAAGATGGCGGGCGGGACGGAGCGTTTGCCGGAACCGCGCAACAATTCCCGAGCTCGGCATCACCATACGCGGGCCGTTTTGTCATTCAAGCAAAGCACACCGCCAATCCGGCCGCTTCGTGCTCCGATGCGGAGTTCGATGTGATTCTCGATAAGGAGACTCCACGGATTACCGCTCTGATCGAAGGCGGGGAGATCGACTACTACCTCGTGTTCACGAATCGCAAGAAACCCGCGACTTCGACGACGAAGAAGGAAAAGGCGCTCAAGAAGCTCGGCATCAAGGCCGCGCACATCATAGGCATTGAACAGCTTAGGGCTTGGCTCACCGCGAGCCCCGAGATTTGGTCGAGTATGGGCTTCGACCGGTTCGACAAGCACCTAGCGTTCGACCGGTCAGACATCACAGACGTTATCACCGCATTCCATGCTTCGTTCGGGTCCAAAGGAACCGGCGGGGGCCAAGAGGACTTGTCCTTTGTGCCGAAGCCCAAAAAGAACAAGATCAACAAGATGAGCGATACCTACTTCGAGGAAATCAGGACGCGCTCGTTGCCATATTTCAAGCAAATCGAAGACTTCCTCAAGAATCCGCGCAATGTCGACGCCAAGGCGATGTATGAAGACACGGCCGATGAGATCCGTCGGAAGTTGATCGTCGCGGATCCGCCGTTTCCGACTTTCGACGAAGCGTTGACACATATCATCGATGTTGTAGCAGCCGGAAACATTGCCTTGCGAACCCGCAAGCGATTTGCAGCCATTTTCATGCACTACATGTATTACACCTGCGACATAGGTCAGCATGCTGATCCCGTCTAAA
>CALMWO010000543.1 GCA_937873805.1 uncultured Hyphomonadaceae bacterium | reverse complement strand
CAGCTTCAGGGATCGGCTTTCGTCCGGCCCGGGAAGCCGCCGAGATGCGCCGGATGTGCCGGGCAGCTTCAGCCGCCGGGACGCCGCCGGACGCAATTGCACGAATCTGGCGCTCGCTTTGCGGGGATGTCGCCGCCGCACGGGGCCTCAAGGCGGTCTATGTCGCCGGTGGCGATGTGACGCTCGGGGTCGAAGCGGCGCGGGGCTATTTCGGATTTGGGCCAAACGTCCTCCCGATCGTGGGTATCAGGGATGCGCTGGAGCGGGCGGAATCGACGCCGGGCGTGCTCGCCTGCGTGCCGTGGCCGGAACATGCCGGCTCGGGCCAGTGGTGGCCGATGCTTAACGAGAACAAGTTCCGCAACCTCGCCATCGTGGCGGGCTGGCCCAGCCTGCCGGGGTCGGCTGCAGAGACGCCGCGCATGGCGATCGTGGGCAAGATGAGCATGGAAAGCTCCGGCGAGGACGACACGCTGGCGACGGCCCATGACGACCACTACTCGGCCGACAAGCGGCTTCAGGATGTGGGTCTGCAGGCAGAAGTGGTCGCGCGGGCGCGCTCTTTGGCCCTGATCCGCATCCCGGAATTCGTGGCCGTCGACGACCGCCGTATCGACCTCGCCCGCAAGGCGGGGCTGGACGGCCTGCGGGTTGTCGGGGTACGGCCTCGGGCCTGATCCGAGGCTGAAATGACTGACCGTATAAAGCCGCTGCCGCAGCTCGCGGGCGTGAACGCCTATGTTCCCGGCGAAGCTCCGAAATATACCGGCGGGCCGAGCTACAAGCTGGCCTCCAACGAGAACCCGCTCGGCGCCTCGCCCAAGGCGAAGGCCGTTTACGCCGACATGGGCGCAAAGCTGGAAATCTATCCCGATGGAACCGCGAAAGACCTGAAGGCTGCGATTGCGAAGAAGCATGGCCTTGACGCCAGCCGGCTGGTGATCGGCGCGGGATCGGATGAAATCTTCCTGATGCTCGGCCGCGCCTATCTGGGGCCGGGCGATGAAAGCATCTGCACGGCGCACGCCTTTGCGATCTACGCGATCATCGCGCAGCAGCAGGGATCGAAGATCATCGAAGTCGCGGAGAAGGATTTCACCGCCGACGTCGACGCGATCCTCGCGGCGGTGACGCCGAAGACGAAGATCGTCTGGCTGGCCAACCCGAACAATCCGACGGGAACCTACATCCCGTATGACGAGGTGAAGCGCCTGCACAGCAGACTGCCGTCGAACGTGTTGCTGGTGCTTGATGGCGCCTATGCGGAGTTCGTGCGGAAGAACGACTATGCGTCGGGCATCGAACTCGTCTCGC
This sequence comes from uncultured Hyphomonadaceae bacterium, assembly GCA_937873805.1. Taxonomy (GTDB): domain Bacteria; phylum Pseudomonadota; class Alphaproteobacteria; order Caulobacterales; family Hyphomonadaceae; genus UBA7672. The sequence goes on along the minus strand of CALMWO010000543.1, from coordinate 2,137 downwards.
AGTATGAGAACGTGATGATGACACGCACGTTCTCGAAGCTTTACGGGCTGGCGGGCCTGCGTGTGGGCTGGGCGTATGCGCCTGCGCACGTGGTGGAAGCGATCGAGCGTGTGCGGATGCCGTTCAACGTGAACCTTTCGGCGCAGGCTGTAGCAATCGCGGCGCTTGAGGACGAGGCGTTCACCGAAGAGTCTCTCGCGCACAATGATCGCGAACTTCCGCGCCTGGTTGCGGCGCTGCGGGCGCTGGGCCTTGAAGTGATCGACGGCGTCGGCAATTTCTGCGTCGCGAGATTTCCCGAGACCAAGGGCAAGACCGCCGCCGAAGCGCTGGCCTACATGAAGGACCATGGCGTGACGCTGCGCGGGCTCGGCGGCTACAAGATGCCGAACCACCTGCGTATCTCGGTCGGCACGGTCGATGGCAACAATGCGGCGCTGAAGCACCTCACCGATTTTCTGAGCAAGTGATCCGATGACGGCGCCTGTCTTCAAGCAGATCACCATTATCGGCGTCGGCCTGATCGGCGGATCGATTGCGCGTGCGGCGCTGGAAAAGGGTGCGGCGGGCGAAGTCGTGCTGTTCGATGGCAATGCAGACGCTCTGAGGCGGGCGGGCGAGATCGGCTTCGGCAAGCCTGCTGCGACCATCGAGGATGCTGTGCGGAATGCCGACGCGGTGTTCCATTGCGTACCCGTCGGCGCGATGGGCGCGACGGCGAAGGCCAGCATTGGAGCGATGAAGGCGGACGCAATTCTCACCGATGTCGGCTCGGTGAAGGGCAATGTGGCGCGCGAGTTTCGTGGGCTCGGACGCAGCGACGTGCATGTGATCCCCGGTCACCCGATTGCGGGTACGGAAAAATCAGGACCGGACGCAGGCTTTGCCAGCCTGTTCGAAGGACGCTGGTGCATCCTGACGCCGGATGCGAATGCGTCGCCGGAGTATGCGGCGGCAACGGAAAGACTGGCTGCGTTCTGGACCGCGCTTGGTTCGAAGGTCGAGCGCATGGATGCGCAGCGGCATGACCTGGTGCTTGCGGTGACGAGTCACCTGCCGCACCTCATCGCCTACAACATCGTCGCGACCGCGCATGACATGGAGAATGTGACGGATGGCGAGGTGGTGAAATTCTCCGCCGCCGGATTCCGCGACTTCACGCGTATTGCCGCCTCCGATCCGACAATGTGGCGCGACGTGTTCCTCAACAACAAGGAAGCGGTGCTGGAAGTTCTCGGCCGCTTCGATGATGACCTGACTGCCTTGCGCAAGGCCATCCGAAATGGCGACGGGCAGAAGCTGTTCGACGTCTTCACCCACGCGCGCGGCATTCGCCGCGAGATCATCGATGCCGGTCAGGATACCGCCGCGCCGAACTTCGGACGGGATACCAGCGAGAAGCCGTAGGGGTATTTCGCTTCGCTGAATGCGCCCTACTTTTGCGCCGCACGGCCCTCGGCGACCAGTCTTTGCGTGGCTGGGTCGAGCGCGTCTTTCAGGCGTTGGGTGAATTCGGCACGCTTCAGGCCGGGTTCGATGGGCGCAAGGACTTCAAAGATGACCCGGCCGGGCTTGCGGATGAAGCCCGAGCCTTGCCAGCACAGGCCGGTGTTGAGGGCGACGGGGACGCACGGGACCTGAAGGTCGTTGTACATGAAGATGACGCCCGGCTTGATATCGGCGGGCGTGTCGGGGAGTTGGCGCGTTCCTTCCGGGAAGATGATGATCTGCTGGCCCGTGGCGATGCCTTTCTTGGCGTCGGCCAGCATCTTCTTCATCGTCTTCGTGCCGCCGGCGCGATCGATCGGGATGCCGACGCGTGAGGCGTAGATGCCGAACACCGGGATCTTCAGCAGCTCCTTCTTGAGGATGTAGCCGGGGTTCTGGATGAACAGGAATGGCGCGATCGTGTCGTAGGTCGACTGGTGCTTCATCGCGATGAGGCCCGCGCCTTTCGGCAGGTGCTCCATGCCGCGGAATTCGGTTTTTATCCCGCACAGGATGCGCAGGCCGAGACGCTGTGCGCCGCTCCACAGGCGGATCGCGCTCATCGCAGCGTCACGCGAGAACAGCGATACCGGCATGCAGACGAGACCGATGACAGCCATCGTGACGTAGAACCAGACCGCGCAAAGCA
>CALMWO010000542.1 GCA_937873805.1 uncultured Hyphomonadaceae bacterium | reverse complement strand
GACGCCGGGTCGTAGGTGTACAATGAGTCCGGCGAGAGATAGCCGTCGAAGCCGAGGAAAGCCGCGCCTTCCTCCACATCCGATAAGATCACCCCCGCAGACCCGTTCGGCGGCAGTGGCACTTCCTTCGATATCCAGCCCGAAGCGCCCTTGCGATAGGCCATCACCTTCACGACGACATTGTCGGAGATGTTCACCAGCAGCTCGTTTTTCGTGATGCCGACGCCCTGCAGCGCCTGGCGTGACGTCGGACGGAACACCAGCTCAACCTTCGGCAGTTTGCCGGTCGCAACGAACTCACTCCACTTGTAGCCGATCAGGTCGCCAGATTTGAACGGGCCCTGCCCCTCCGGCGCCCAGTCTTCCTCGATCGTCGCGATCAGCGTGTCGGCAAACACGCCCTGAGGGCTCGCCTTCTCTGGCAGCGGGATCTTCACCGGCGCAGATCCGTCTTCGGGGAACAGCACATAGCTCGACGTGTAGAACGTCTCCGCCCGCACCGCTCCGAACCAGCGCTTGCCGCTGGAATCCTCCAGCGCAAACGCCGACGCCGCGACATCCGTCACTTCGCCGCGATGCACCTCGACAGCCTGCGCCAGCGTCTGGCCGCGCTTCAGCCGTTTGGTCACGAAGGCATAGCCGCTCTCGGTCATCGAGGGCGTATCGCCGCCCCAGTCGGTCGCAATCAGCAGCGTGTCCTTGTCCTGCCAAGTGATCGAGCTCTTGGCCTCGGGAATATCGAATCCGCCAGCCACGAACCCGGCCTTCGCCGCGCCTTCCGCAATCGAATACTCGCGCACGCGCACCGCATCCTTGCCGCCATCCGACAGTGACAGCAGGCAGTCCACATTCTCCGGCGGCAGGCAGCTCACGCCCTTGTAGACCCAGTTCGCGCCCTCGGCCTTCGAAAGCGCGTCAAGATCGAGCAGCGTTTCCCACGCCGGAGAAGCCTTCGCATATTCCGCCACCGGCGTACGCCGCCAGATGCCGCGCTCATGCGCCGCGTCCCGCCAGAAATTGTAGACATACCCGCCGCGAATCGACCCGTACGGAATGCGCTCGGCCGATGTCGCGATCTTCAGCGCCGCATCGTAATAGCCCTGATACCGCGCATCCCCCTCGAGCACTTTCAGCGTCCGCTCATTCTCCCCCCGCACCCACGCCAGAGCCTCGGCCCCTTCCACCTCCTCCAGATAGAGATGCGCTTCCGAATTCGGGTCGAGGGCATTCGTCGTCACTTTGACTTCCTCCTGCGGGGAACACGCCGCCAGCACCGCCGCCGCTACGCTCGCGAACATGATGCGCATGCACATGGCCCCTTATGTCTTGCCCGCCAAGGGTTAGCGGCTGACGTCCGGGAAGCAAGCTTCTCCCTGTTTTTCCAGCAAAATCGCTATTCCGCGGCGCCTAGCCACCCCGCCCCAACGCCCTTACATCTCCCCACATGAAATCCGGGAACGCGCCGTGAAGTTTTGGAAGATGAATGGGGCTGGCAATTCGTTCGTCATCTTTGACGACCGCAAGGGCGCGCTTGGCCTCAAGCCCGAGCAGATCAAGGCCATCGCCAACCCGGAAACCGGCGCAGGCGCCGACCAGGTCATCGCCATGGAATCCACCCTGCGCGGCGACGTCTTCATGCGCATCTGGAACAGGGACGGCTCCAGCGCCGAAGCCTGCGGCAACGCCACGCGCTGCGTCGCCTGGCTGGTGATGGAGGAGACCGGCAAGGACAAGCTGGTCATCGAGACCGTCGCCGGCCGCCTCAAGGCGGACCGGATTGCTGACAAACAGATCTCCGTCGACATGGGCTCGCCGCTGCTGAAGTGGGAAGAGATCCCGCTGGCCGAGCGGATGGACACGCGCGGCATCGATCTCAAGATCGGCCCGATCGACGCGCCCTACCTGCAGCTCCCCGGCGCGGTGAACATGGGCAACCCGCACATCGTCTTCTTCGTGCCCAATCTCGACGCCGTCGATGTGAAAGCCGTGGGCTCACTCTGCGAGTGGCACCCGCTGTTTCCGCAGGGCGTCAATGTCGGCTTCCTTGAAGTGATCTCGCGCACCGAAACGCGCCTCAGAACCTGGGAACGCAATGCCGGCCAGACGCTCGCCTGCGGCTCCAACAACTGCGCCGCCATCGTCGCCGCCGCCCGCCGCAACCTCACCGACCGCAAAGTCCTCGTCCACAATGACGGCGGCGACATCACCATCGAGTGGAGCGAAGCAACGGACCACGTCATCATGACGGGGCCGATCGAGCTGGAGTATGTGAGCGGGGAGTAGGGCTCTTTCTTTTTCGAATTACCGTGGTCTGACCTCGGTACACGCTCAACAACGGTAGTAGACGGTCTATTCTTAGCTGCTTTTACAGAAACAAATTCGCCCGACTTAGAATCGCGCGCAATCTTACGGTCTGCAACCCGGCCCTCATTGACGCGCAATGTGTAGCCCATACCGATCCGAGATTCGCTAACCGCCGTACGGCGATCCACTCTTCTCTTTTGCTTTTGCCACCCTTGGGTAGCAAGAAGAACCGTCTTCGGAATCGCTTTCTCGCCACTGAGGTAGTACGCGATCATCCTGC
>CALMWO010000541.1 GCA_937873805.1 uncultured Hyphomonadaceae bacterium | reverse complement strand
ATGATGCGGGAATTGGGGGTCGAGAAGCGCATGCCCTTTTCGCCTGCTGCGAGAAGAAGCGCGCCCATGGACGCCGCCATGCCGATGCAGGCGGTCGAAACGGGCGAGCGGATGTATTGCATCGTGTCGTAGATCGCGAGGCCGGAATGGACGTGGCCTCCCGGGGAATTGATGTACATCGCGATCTCTTTCTTGGGGTTTTCCGACTCAAGGAAGAGCAGCTGGGCGGTGATCAGGCTGGCCATGCCATCCTCGATTCCGCCGGTCACGAAGATGATCCGGTCCTTCAAAAGACGCGAGAAGATGTCGTAGGCGCGCTCGCCCCGGCTGGATTGCTCCACCACCATGGGGACCAGGTTCATGGCCTTGGTAATCATGTCGTCCATGGCGGTTTCTTCTACTCCGGGCCCATCAGGGGCCGTTGAGACTCAAATCACGGGTGGGACTAACAATATCCGAACGCGAGTGGCCCGGCGCAAGTCCCCCTGCCCCGGGCCATCCGATTTCAGCTGTTTATCCAAGTATATCGGCGGAAACGGCGATTATTCGTCGCCGACTTCCTTCATCAGCTCTTCGCGAGTCACCGATTTGTCGGTCACGGTCGCCTTGGAGAGGATGTAGTCGACCACCTTCTCCTCGTAGACCGGGGCCTGAAGCTGCGACAGCGCGCCGGGATTCTGGCGGTAGAAGTCGATCACCTGCTTCTCCTGGCCCGGATAGCGCGAGGCTTCCTGGCGCAGAACCTGACCAAGTTCCTCGTTCGTGACCTGCACGCTGGCGCGGCGGCCGATCTCGGCCAGCACCAGGCCGAGGCGCACGCGGCGCTCAGCGATCTTGTGGTACTCGGCCCGGAGCTCTTCGTCCGACTTGCCCTTGTCTTCTTCCGACAGGCGGTCAGCCTTCTTCTCTTGCTCGAACTGAGCCCAGATCTGGTCGAACTCGGCTTTGACCATCAGCGGCGGCAGGTCGAATGAGTGACGCTCGTCGAGAGCATCAAGAAGAACGCGCTTCACCTGCTGGCGGGTGGCGAAGTTGAGGTCGCCTGACAGCTGAGCCTTGAGCGCGCCCTTGAGGGCTTCAAGGTCTTCGAGGCCGAGGGTCTTGGCGAACTCGTCGCTGATCTCGGTCTCTTTCGGACCTTTGACTTCCTTGACCTTCACTTCGAACAGGGCCGGTTTGCCTTTGAGCGTTTCGACCTGATATTCCTCGGGGAACGTCACGTTGACGTTCACTTCGTCGCCAGCGGAAACGCCGATCAGCTGATCTTCGAAGCCCGGGATGAAGCGACCGGAACCAATCACCAGCGGCATGTCTTCAGCCGCGCCGCCATCGAACTTCTCGCCATCGATCGAACCGACAAAGTCGATCACGACCTGGTCGTCTTTCTCGGCCTTGCCTTCCTTGGTGGCGTAGGACTTGTTGCTGTCAGCGATGCGCTTCAGGCCGTCGTTGATTTCTTCTTCGGTCGGCTCGGCGACCATGCGCTCGATCGAGAGGGCCGAAACGTCGGTCGGCTCGAACTCGGGCATCACTTCGACATGCATGTGGTAGTCGAGGTCGGCTTCGCCAGCGACGACCTTGTCAGCGGCGACGTCGAGGTGAATCGACGGACGCGAGGCGGGGCGCAGGGCCTTCTCTTCGAGGGCCTTGGTCGAGCTTTCATTGACGAGATCGTTGACGATGTCGCCCATGATCGACTTGCCGTACATCTTCTTGATGTGCGCGGCAGGGACCTTGCCGGGGCGGAAGCCCTTGAGGTTCATCTTGGGCTGCATCTCAGTGATCTTGTCATTGAGCTTCGCGGCGAGATCGCCCTTGGGAATGGTGACGCGGAATTCCCGCGAAAGACCTTCCGATTTCGTCTCGGTGACGTTCATCAGGGGACCCCAGATGTAGCTGAATGGTTAGCCCCGCCTGCGGCGCAAGCCGGGCGGGAGGAGGCGGTGTCTTACACATGCCGCGAAGGACTGTCTATGCAGGGATTCCGGGCATTTCAGCGCTTTGGAGGCCAGCCCGTAAGGCCTTGATGGTAAAGGCGGGACGGCTCTGGGGCAGCCCTCGCCGGTCGAGCGAGGCCCGGTGGGGTCAGGCTAGTTTGGTTTGGCCGCCGCGCTGGACGGGGGAACCGGACCGGTGAGCCGTGACTTGAAGCGCCAGCCTTGCGGCGTCTTTACCAGCGTATCTGTGTACTGGATGACCCTTGGGATTGTCGGGGGTGTCTGGGCTGCATCCACAAACAGGCTGATCACCGCGCCTTTGGCGCCCTCCGGCGTAGCGGTGACCATCGGCGTCAGCGGTGCATGCCGGACGGTGGAATCGGGGCGGGTACGGACGAAATCGATAAGCGCGGCGCGCCCGACATAGTCGTTGAACGCCCCGTCGCTGGTGAACAGATCTGCGTACCCTTCAGCATCGCGGCCATCGAGCACCATCGGATACTTGAAGTAGAGCTGAAGAATTTCGGCGTAGTCGTCGCCGCTCAGGCGGGGCGCTGTTTGCGCGGTCGCCGGCGGCGTCAATGCAACGAAAAGCGCGGCAAGGAACGGCGCGAGCCTGAGGCTGAACGCTGCGCAGGTGCTGAAGATCGTTTTGAACATGGTGAAACGATATCGAGGGTGAACCAGACGGGCAATCCCGCCCTGCCCTCGTTCGCCCATGTGGTGCGGATGGAGGGACTCGAACCCCCACGAGTTGCCCCGCTGGAACCTAAATCCAGTGCGTCTACCAATTCCGCCACATCCGCACGCAGCCGGGGCACCCATAAAGCGGTCACGCTCGGAACGCCAGCCAATGTCGCTCTTATTTGGCCGCCATCAGGGCGTGACGTCGTTCAGCTGGACCGTGAGGTGCTGGCGGGGGGCGATGTAGGTGTTCAGGACCTTGAAGGTGAGGCTCAGCTTCGACGGGTCCGGCACGTTCTTGATCAACAAGGTGAAGGCGGACCCGGCCTTCACGGTGAAGACGTGGCCTTCATCATACGCGCCCTCGGGGCCGGAATTCTCGATGATATAGTCGACCGGGCTGTCGTTGATGACGCTGACGGCCTGGACCGTGGTTTTGGGAAGCGGATCTTCCACTTCAAGCCTCAGCGTCGAGCGCACGACGGCTTCGACGTTCTCCGGCTTGCCGATGAGGTTGTCATTGTAGACGGCGACGGTGTGGCCGGCGCGGAGCGCGGCTTTCAGGCCGTCGGTGGTTTCCGACGCCGTGAGCACCAGCGTGGCGGTGCGGTGCTGGCCGCCGGCGAGATCATAGTCCCAGTCGATCAGGCCGTGGATATCAGATGTGCCGAGGATGGTGAGGTTGTTGTCGAGCGCCATCTGGAAGGCTTCATCCGACATGTCGGCGCCGTTGGCGACTTCGATGCCATGCAGCAGGCCTTGCTTGATGTAGCCGGCATGCACCGGATCAAGCGTGGCGATGCCGTTCGGCGTTTGCGATGTCCAATAAGGATGATTCCAGAAGGTGAAGCCACCCTGCGCGTTTGCGGTCTTGAGCTGTTCGCGCGCGGCGTCGGCAGGGCTGAGCCCGGGCTTGGGCAGGAGTGCGTTAGCGTCGGTGATGAAAACCGCGTTCATGTGACCGGGCTGAACGGTGAGCTTGGTGATTTCCGAGCCGTTGATGACGATCAGCGGTTCCTTGTTCGCGCCGGTCGCATCGGGCTTCACCTTCGCCGCTTCGTTGGCGATCTCGAAGGAACGGTTGCGATCCTTGTGCGGAATGTCGGCGGCCTTGGGCTGGTATTCGAGGTGTTCGGAAACGGCGAGCGCGAACAGTCCGTCCCGTTTGGCTTCCTCGACGCGGACATCTGGCCAGACGGAGCCGTCGGAGAACACGCTGTGCGTATGAAGGTCGACCGCGAGAACAGACCGGCCATCGGGAAGCTTCGGGAAGTTGATCTTCCTTGCGGCAGCAATCACCGGGCCGTCATGCGCCATGGCAGGCATTGGAGCGAGGATCGCCAGGACGAGAATCGAAGCAACCAGTCTGCGCATGGAGCCCTCCGGTGTGATGCCGGACGTGAATGCCCCGGCTAGATCACAGTCCGATGACGGTTGGCCCATGACGGTTTGCGTGCAGGTCGTGAAGGACGCCTCGCAGCGCTTGATCGAGATCTTCGGCGGTCAGCCCTGCCCCCACGCGAAGACCGGCATCGCCGTGCATCCACGCGGCGGCGCAGGCGGCATCGAAGGCTGAAAGGCCTTGAGCGAGAAGGCCGCCGATGATGCCGGCAAGAACATCACCCGCGCCTGCGGTGGCGAGGAAGGGCGTTGCGTGCGTGTTGACGACCGCGCGGCCATCCGGGGCGGCGATGACAGTGTCCGCGCCTTTCAGCAGGACGACGCTTCCGGTCAAGGCAGCAGCGTTGCGTACAGCTTCGATACGACCAGCCCGGTGAGCCAGCTTGCCCGGGAAGAGACGCTCGAACTCGCCCGCGTGGGGCGTGAGAACGGCGGGTGCGGATGGCAGACCAGATTTTTGGCGCGCCATATCCATATGCACGGTCAGAAGCGCGAGGCGCTTCGCATCGCCTGCAAAGACTGTGAGCGCGTCGGCATCAAGCACGACACTGCGGCCAGCGGTCAGGAGAGCTTCCACATTGGCGCGCGTGGCATCGGTGACGCCAGCGGCGGGGCCGATGACAACTGCGGACGATTTCTCTGTCTGCGCGACGAGGTCACTGGGGCTGGCGAAGCTGGACGTCATCACAGCCGTGACGGATGAGGCTACGACGATCAGCGCGCCAGGCGGACATAGCAGCGTGACGAGGCCCGCGCCGGTGCGGAGGCCGGCCTGCGCGGCGAGACGCGCGGCGCCGGTGTTGGCGAGGCCGCCAGTCACCACAGCGAGACGGCCGCGCTGATGCTTGTGTGACGATGCTTCCGGCCAGCGAAGGGAATGCGCCCACAGTGCGGGCCCGTTCTCCTGCAGGCGGCCCTGACCGATTTCGGCCACGAACCTGCCGAAGCCGATCTCGGCGGGAATGACGTCTCCGCAGAGCGAGGCGGCGGGCTGCAGGACGTGGGCGGGTTTCTTCGCACAGAAGGTGACGGTGACGTCGGCGCGGATGGCTGGGCCGGTAACGGCGCCGCTGTCGCCGTTAATGCCGGAGGGGACGTCGATGGCGACGACCTTGGCGCCGGAAGCGTTGACCTGCTCGGCGGCGAAAGCGGCTTCCCCGGACAAGGACCGCGACAGGCCTGCGCCGAAAAGGCCGTCGAGCACGACGTCGTCCGGGCTGAGGCGCATGTCCTCAAGCGGCTGCCGCGGGCCGGTGAGCGCGTTGAGCGCCAGGGCGCCTTCGGCCGTGCGGTCTCTCGTTGGCGCGAGATCGTAGAGCCACACATTGCGGCCGAGATCGCGCAAGCGCTGGGCCGCTACGAAGGCGTCGCCGCCATTATTGCCGGGACCAGCGAGCACGACGACGCGGCCTTCGGGGAATTCCGCGTGCAAGACGTCGGCGCAGGCCTGTCCGGCTTTCCGCATGAGCGCCCAGAGGGAGATGCCAGCCTCGACGGCGCGCTGTTCGGCGGCGCGGACTTCGTCACAGGTGAGGATGGCATGGGTCATGTCAGGTCACGATGGTTGCAGCTTCAGGACCGAGTTCAGCGACCACAAGCTTGCCACCCCGGCGATCAAGCTTGGTGATGGAAGCGTGGCCGGGCTTGAAGACGACGACGCGGTCGTCGCTGGTGAGCAGGCTGACGAGCGCGTTGATGGCG
>CALMWO010000540.1 GCA_937873805.1 uncultured Hyphomonadaceae bacterium | reverse complement strand
CTCGGCCGTCGCGAGGATCATCCCCATCGGGAAGCCGCCGCCGATACCTTTTGCTGCCGCCAACAAGTCCGGCGCGCCGCCATCCACCCACTGGTGATGGAACAGCTTGCCCGTCCGCCCCGCGCCACACTGGATCTCGTCATAGATCAGCAGCACGCCGTTCGCGTCGCACAGCTTGCGCAGCGTGCGCAGGAAGTCGTGGCTCGCCTCGCGCACGCCACCCTCGCCCTGCACCGGCTCGATCACCACAGCCGCCAGGTCCGGCTTCACGATCTCGGCCTTCAGCGCCTCGACATCTTCCCACGCGATCGACCTGAACCCAGGAAGACGCGGACCAAAGCCCTTCTCCTGCGCGCCCGCATTGATGCCGCCCAGCGTCCGCCCGTGGAACGAACCTTCGAAGGAGAGAATGCCGATACGATCGGCAAAGCCTTTCGACCACTGGTAGCGCCGCGCGATCTTGATGCAGCCTTCAATCGACTCGGCGCCCGAGTTCGTGAAGAACGCAAAATCCGCGAACGTCAGATCGACATAGCGCTGCGCCAGCCGCTCCTGCCCCGGCACGCGGAACATGTTCGACGTGTGCCACAGCTTGTTCGCCTGCTCGCTCAACGCCTTCACCAGCGCGGGATGGCAATGCCCCAGCGCGTTGACGGCGATGCCTGCGATGAAATCGAGGTAAGGCTTCCCCTTGTCGTCGTACATGCGCACGCCCTCGCCTCGCTCGAACACGACCGGGCTCGGGCCGTAGACGGGAAGCACTGCGTTCGACATGGGGGCATTCTCCCAAAAAAATGAAAGACCGGACGCCGGTGGGAAACTCTGAAAAAACCTCTTTTCAGGGGTAGATTTGGAAGCGCGCTCAATGAGGCCGGTCGCCCCAAGTGTCAATGAAAATGCGGTGACTCAGAGGTAACGGCCTCGTCGCGTCCAGCGTCATCCTCGGGCCTGACCCGAGGATCTTTCTTTGCAACAGCCGTGTGAAATTCTGGAGAGCAGGGTCCTCGGGTCGCGCTTCGCTTGCCCTAGGATGACGTCCGCCGCCTCAAGCCTTCAGCTTGTACCCGGCCTTCAGCATCCGCCAGCACGCAAAGCACAGCACCAGCGTCACCAGCCCGCTCATCGCGCCGCGAAACCACAGATCGCTTTCGGCATGTCCCGTGAAGCCATAGCGAAAGCCGTCGATCATCTGGAAGAACGGATTGAAATGGCTGATCGACACGAACGGCTCAGGCAGCCGCCCGATCGGATAGAATGTGCCCGACAGCATGGTCAGCGGCATGATGACGAAGTTCTGCACGGCCGCCATGTGATCGAACTTGTCGGCCCAGATTCCGCCCATCAGGCCGACCGCGCCCATGAACAGCGATGCCACGACCGAGAAGTAGACGATGGCGAACAGGTTCGCGATCTGGAACGGCGTGATCTGCATGATCCACACCGCCGCATAGGTCACGAGCCCGACCAGTATCCCGCGCGTCACCGCGCCTGACAGGAACCCTACCGTCAGCTCCAGCGGCGACAGCGGCGGCATCAGGAAGTCGACAGAGTTGCCCTGCACTTTCGCGATGATCAGCGAGGATGATGTGTTGGCGAACGCATTGTTGAGGATCGCCATCATCACGACGCCCGGCGCGAGGAACGTCTCGAACGACACAGCTCCGACGGTCGCCGCCGAGCCCTGCCCGAACGCCAGCTTGAACACGAACAGCATCAGCAGGCTGGAGACGACAGGCGCAAACAGCGTCTGCATCCCCACCTTCCAGAACCGCCGCGTCTCGCGCAGGCACAGCGTCCAGAGTCCCAGCCAGTTCACCGCCCCATATTGCCGCGGCCCCGCAATACCGGGGCTGGCTGCATCCAAGGGGGGCCGTGTCACTGTCTGATCCATGCCCGCTTTCTACGCCTCCGACACCCAAGCGCCATAGAAATGTAGTCATGCCCCTTGCGACGCAAGGGTGAGGC
>CALMWO010000539.1 GCA_937873805.1 uncultured Hyphomonadaceae bacterium | reverse complement strand
GGTTGGACGTGCCGATGCAATCGGAGCCCGTATCGCCGCCGCCGATGACGACGACATGCTTGCCTTTGGCGGTGATCGTGCCGCCCGGCGCCGCCGTTTTCTCGTCGTCGCCCGCAACGCGCTTGTTCTGCTGCGTCAGGAAATCCATGGCGAAGTGAACGCCGTCGAGCTCGCGCCCCGGAATCGGCAGGTCGCGCGGCTTCTCGGCGCCGCCCGCAAGGACAAGCACTTGATAATCGTCGAGCAGGCGCTGCACCGACACATCGATGCCGATGTGCATGCGCGGACGGAAGATCACGCCTTCGCCCTCAAGCTGACGCACGCGCTTGTCGATCAGGTGCTTTTCCATCTTGAAGTCGGGGATGCCATAGCGGAGCAGGCCGCCGATGCGATCCGACTTCTCGAACACGGTTGGCGCGTGGCCGGCGCGCGCGAGCTGCTGGGCGCAGGCGAGGCCAGCCGGGCCAGAGCCCACGATAGCGACGCGCCTGCCTGTGCCGCGCGGCGCGAGTTGCGGTTTCAACCAGCCTTCATCAAAGGCGCGATCCACGATCTCGCACTCGATGGTTTTGATCGACACCGGATTGTCGTCGATGTTGAGCACGCACGAAGCCTCGCAGGGAGCGGGGCAGACGCGGCCCGTGAACTCCGGGAAGTTGTTGGTCGAGTGCAGGTTGTCGCTCGCGGCCTTCCAGTGGTCGCGATGGACAAGGTTGTTCCAGTCAGGAATCTGGTTGTTCACCGGGCAGCCCGGCGTGCCCGGCGCAACGGAGCCTGTTCCCTGGCAGAACGGAATCCCGCAATCCATGCAACGCGCGGCCTGGGTGCGGATCTCCGCATTGTCCATGCGCTTCAGGAATTCGGAATAGTTCTTCTTCCGAGCTTCCGGCTTTTCGTAGCCACGCTCTTTCTTCTCGTATTCAAGGAAGCCTGTGGGTTTGCCCATGTGTGTGCCCCTGAACTCTACTCAGCCGCGATGATGGTGCGCGTGGACTTCATGTCCTTCAATGCGCGCGCATAATCGGTCGGCATGACCTTGACGAAATGGGTGAGCGCCTCGCTCCAGTTGTCGAGCAGTTCCCGCGCGCGGGCGCTGCCAGTGTGGAGCAGGTGGCGTTCAACAAGAATGCGAAGCCGCTCTGCGTCGAACTTCAGCATGTCGCCCATGCCATTGTTGTCGACCGCGGGCGCGCGCTGGGTGGGAGCATCCGCTTCGGCTCCGCCCTCGGCTGGCTTCACGACTTCCAGCGCAACCATTGATGCGTTGCAGTTGCTGGTGAAGCTTTTCTCGGGATCGTAGACATAGGCGATGCCGCCCGACATGCCGGCCGCGAAATTGCGTCCTGTCTTGCCGAGCACGACGACAACGCCGCCGGTCATGTATTCGCAGCCATGATCGCCGCAGCCTTCGACGACGGCGACAGCGCCCGAGTTGCGAACCGCAAACCGCTCGCCTGCGACGCCTTCAAAGTAAGCCTCGCCCGCGATCGCGCCGTACAGCACCGTGTTGCCCACGATGATGTTCTCCAGCGGCGAGCGATTGACGTTGTCGGGTTGCTTCACGATCACGCGGCCGCCCGATAGGCCCTTGCCGACATAGTCGTTGCCATCACCCACCAGCGTCAGCGTGACGCCGCGCGCAAGGAACGCGCCGAAGCTCTGGCCCGCCGTGCCGGTGAGCTCGATCTGGATCGTGTCTTCCGGCAGTCCGGCGTGTCCGTAGCGCTTGGCGACTTCGCCAGACAGCATCGCGCCAACCGTGCGGTTGACGTTGATGACGTTGTCTTTGATCTGTACCGGCTTCGGCGCCTTGGCGAGCGCGGCCTTGGCGGCCTTGATCAATTTGTGATCCAGCGCGCCTTCAAGGCCGTGGTTCTGCGTCTCGCTCAGCTTGATCGCAACGCCGTCTTTCGGCTGCGGCTGATAGAGCAGCTTGGACAGGTCAACGCCCTTGGCTTTCCAGTGGTCAACCGCCTGTTTCATGTCGAGCAGGTCGACGCGACCCACCATCTCTTCAACCTTGCGGAAGCCGAGCTGGGCCATGATGCCGCGCAGTTCTTCGGCGACGAAGAAGAAGTAATTGATCACGTGCTCCGGCTGGCCGGTGAAGCGGGCGCGCAGGATGGGGTCCTGCGTCGCGACGCCGACCGGGCAGGTGTTGAGATGGCACTTGCGCATCATGATGCAGCCCGCCGCGATCA
>CALMWO010000538.1 GCA_937873805.1 uncultured Hyphomonadaceae bacterium | reverse complement strand
ACCCTTCGCGCCAAGTCTGGACCCCGGCCTTCGCCGGGGATGCGTGTTGCGAGAGCACGCCAACAAGCCCTGATCTGAGATCAGGCCAAAATCAGCAAATCAACAACTCGCTTGACCGCGAGATCGCGCCCTCATGCGCCGGCGACAAAGTCCCCGCTCGCGCCGCCCGACTTCGTCAGTAGCCGCACGCCCTCGATCTGCATCGTGCGGTCCACGGCCTTCAGCATGTCGTAGATCGTGAGGCACGCCACCGACACCGCCGTCAGCGCTTCCATCTCGACGCCTGTCGGTCCCGTCGTCCCGACTTCGGCGACAACGCCAATCCCCGAGCCATCCTCCAGTTCGTTCACCCGAACCTTCACATTCGACAACGCCAGCGGATGACACATCGGAATGAGATCAGACGTCCGCTTCGCCGCCATCACGCCCGCGATCTCGGCCGTCGCGCGCACATCGCCCTTCCCGCCCTTCGACCGCGCCAGATCCAGCGCCTTGCCCGACATCAGCACGCGGCCTTCCGCTGTCGCGATCCGCTTTGTCGCCGGTTTCCCCGACACATCGACCATCCGCGCCCGGCCGTCCGCGTCGATATGAGTTAGCTTGTCGCCCATGGTCATCCTCGTCTGCCCCGCTATTCTGCCCGACCTACAACGAAAAGGACACCCAATGATCCGCATGGCCACCGTCGAACAGGCGCTCGACCTGATCGCGCGCCATGGCGCGGAACGGGCCATGGGTCTCGAAACTGTAGCCCTCGCCGCCGCCGAAGGCCGCCGTCTCGCCGAACCCGTTGTGGCGCAGGTCTCCCAGCCCCCTGCCGACGTTTCGGCCATGGATGGCTATGCCGTCCGCCACGCCGACATGAAGCTCGGCGCCGCGCTGAAAGTAACGGCTGAATCCCGCGCCGGCGTCCCTTTCGCCGGAAGCCTGAACCCGGGCGAAGCCATCCGCATCTTCACCGGCGCGCATGTTCCAGACGGGGCCGATCACATCCTCATACAGGAAGACACAAAGCGCGAAGGCGATCACGTCACCGTCACCTTCGAACAACCCAAGCCCGAAAACATCCGCCGCGCTGGCCTCGATTTCGCGCGCGGCAAAGTGCTCGTCCCCGCCGGCCATGTGATGAGCGAAGGCGCAATCTCGCTTGCCGCCGCCGGCAATGTCGCAAACGCTGTCGTCGCGAAGACGCCCCGCATTGGTGTCCTTGCAAATGGCGACGAACTTGTCCCGCCCGGAACCGACCTCGCTCCCGGTCAGGTCGTCAACTCGATCCAGCCCGCCCTGCTCGCCCTCATCCGTCGCTGGGGAGCCACCCCGCTCGACCTCGGCCTCTCACGCGACACCGAAGAAGACGTCCGCAAACATCTCACCGCTGATTGCGATATCATCGTCTCGATCGGCGGCGCCTCCGTCGGCGACTATGATGTCGTCCGCTCGGCCTTCGCCGCCGAGGGCTTCGCGCCCGTCTTCGAGAAAGTTGCCGTGAAGCCCGGCAAGCCGACCTGGTTCTCCGCCAGCGCCGCGACACTCGCCCTCGGCCTGCCCGGGAACCCCGCCGCCGCCATGGTCACCGCGCAGCTTTTCCTGCGCCCCCTTATCGATGCCCTGACCCGGGCTCCCGCGTCAGCAAGGCCACAGCCACGCGCCCACACCGCAACCCCGCTGCCCAAAGCCGGCAACCGCGAAGAATACCTCCGCGCCATCCTCACCCTCGATACCGAAGGCCGCGCCAGCGTGCAGGCCGCCGAGAATCAGGACTCATCCCTCCTCTCGCCCTTCCTCACCGCCAACGCCCTGATCCGTCGCCCGCCGAATACCCCAGCGGCCGCGCAGGGCGACCTGGTCGATATCGTGATGTTGCAGTGAATTCCTGGTGCGGGCGCCCGGGGTCGAACCGGGACGGGCCTTGCGGCCCAACAGATTTTAAGTCTGGTGCGTCTACCAGTTCCGCCACGCCCGCATAATTGCCTGTTCACGCCCATCGGCGCACAAAAGGCAAGCCTGCGCACCGGTTTTGCCTGATTGCGGGTAGGACGCTAGGATTACGAATGAGTCTCCGAACCCTCACCGTCGCCGCCTGTCTCATGATCGCGCCGCTTCCGGCCATGGCCCAGGAACCCGAGCCGCCGATCGCCAGCGCCCCGATCGAAATGGTGGCCGGTCTTGCCGAGGTCCTCGGCCGCGCCCATGCCGTGCGCACGGTCTGCAATGGCGACACCGATTCCACATGGCGGAACTACATGCTGAACCTGATGGCGATCGAAGCCCCCTCGGGTTCCCGCCGCGCCGCGCTCACCGACGCTTTCAACCGCGGCTATCGCGGCCAGAGCCGGGAAACGTCAGCCTGCAACGACCAGATGCCGACCATCGAAGCCGGCATCGCCCGCCGCGGCCGGGAATTGGCGGATTCCATTGCCCGCAGCTATCTGAACTAACCCTCGCCAGATATTTCTGGCGTCCGAAGCGTGTGATCAGGCGTCCTTCAACGATATCGTAAATTTTCTCGGGCATATTGGTAATCCGCGCGAGAAGGACAGTTCCAATCCAAGCCCGCCCCGCCACGCCTGACGAACAGGCCGCGCCCCCCCCGCCAAGGGGCGGCACGGTAGGCAGCGCATTCGCAATCATCGTCGCTTTCTTCACCGGCCGACTGCGGAAACGCTTCTACGCAGACGTCGCTGAATTCGGTAACGACCCCGATGCCACGCGTCAGGTCGCCGCCGGGTACATGTGCCTTGCCGCCGCGCTTGGCTGGGCCATCAGCTTTGCCGCCGTGCTCCGTTTGACCCCCGGACACTTCGAGGCGCACGCCCTCGCCGTGATAAACTTCGTAGGGTGTTTCTACGGCTTCATGCAGATCCACCGGCGCCGCGACCCGCGCGTGATGACGGACTGGCTGCTCGTCCTGCACCTGATCACCGTCGCCTTGCTGGCTTTCCGGCATTCCGGAGTTATCGCGCCAATCGCCGCCTCGCTGCCCGCTTTGGTGGGCATCACCTGCCTGTACGCCCGCAAATGGATACGAGGCGCCATCTTTGTGTTGGCCGCCATTGTCGGGGGCGTTTGCGTTGTCGCCGCGTGCGGCGTGATCGGCGCCCCCTCGCCCCTTGGACCGCAGGCCCACGCGATCATGACTTTCTCGACCATGCTGTTGTCCTGCCTCGCGATGGGCGGCATCGCATGGGTCGCTAACATTGCCCGCGACTATTCAGTGAACACGCTCCAGGCAGCGCGTGACATTGTGGTTGAAAACGCCTCGCGCAGCCGCGTCGCACTCGAAGCCGCGCGGGTTGGCCTCTGGGACATACCTGACGCAGCACGCGGACGCTTCCACGTGTCGGATAGCTTCCAGACGGTAACGGGTTATTCAGCTGAAGAATTCGACGCGATTTTCGACGGCGGCATATTCAAGTTCGTCCACCCGGAAGACATTACGCCGCTGCGCGAGGCATTCGCGCTGGGCGCCAAGCGCATGTCGCGGCTCCGAATCGACTTCCGTCTGATGACCAAGACGCGCGGCTATCGCTGGTTTTCCGCCCGCGCCCGCTATTCCCCCAATCCTGACGGCACGGTTCGCATTTCCGGGTCCCTGCAGGACATCAACTTCATCAAGGCCGCGGAAGAGGCCCTGCGCTCTGGCCGCGATCGCGCGCGCGAAGCCGACAAGGCCAAGTCCGACTTTATCGCGGTGATGAGCCACGAAGTGCGCACGCCCCTCAACGCCATCCTCGGTTCTGTCGAGGTTCTGAAGCGGCGCGAACACGACGCCGAAGCAAAAGAGCTTATCGACCTGATCGACGATGCAGGCCGCGGCCTGCTGACCATTGTGAGCGACATGCTCGACGTCTCGAAGATCGACGCCGGCAAGCTCGAAATCATACACACACCCACAAATCTTTGCGCACTGGTCACACGCACCGTCGATTTCTGGCGCGCGCAGGCCAGCAACAAGGGACTTGTCCTGCAGGTCGATTGCGGCAGTGCCGACGATGGTGCGCTGATGGTCGACGCAGGCCGCGTCCGACAAATCGTCGGCAACCTTATATCAAACGCGATCAAGTTCACCGACACCGGAACCATAACCGCCAGCTTCTCGACCCACGAAACACGCGATGGCCGCGTCGAGATCTCGCTCAGCATCATCGACACCGGACCCGGTGTACCGGACGCGCTGGCCGAGACGATCTTCGCCCCCTTCGAACAGGCGCCAAGCAACGCCAGCCGCGGGGGCACGGGCCTTGGCCTGTTCATCTCGCGCAGGCTTGCGCGTCTGATGGGCGGGGATCTCACGCTAGAGCCGGCCCGCCGCGTCGGAGCGCACTTCCGCCTGTCATTGGTGGCCGATCGCCCTGATGCTATCGCCACAGGATCGACGGCGATCAGCGAAGAGCCGATCTGGCAAGGCAAGCGCGTATTGTGCGTCGACGACAACGAAAATAACCGCCGTATAGCCGAGCTCCTGCTCGGGAAGTTCGGTATCGACATTACCACCAGCGCATCAGGAGATGAGGCGCTGGACATCTGCTCGATCCAGAAATTCGACCTGATCCTGATGGACATTGTAATGCCGGGCATGGACGGCATGGAAACCCTGGGCCGTCTGCGCAGCGACCCCGAATGCGCCAATCGCCAGACGCCGGCAATCGCCCTCACCGCCAAGCTGGCGCCGGAAGATATCGCGGCCTATTCAGCAGCGGGATTTGAAGGGGTCGTGGGCAAGCCCATCAACGTCCGCGAACTCGCAGAGGCAATTGCGCCCTTCATGAGCGCCCCCAAGCGTCACGCCGCCTAGCGCGCCACGCTAACCTCTCGGAATAGCGTCGCTTTCCTCATCATGCCCAAACAGATCCGCGCCACAGCGCTTGCAGTGAGCGGCATCGCGATCGTGGAGCTGCAGACGGCAATCCGGGCATGGCCGCCGCAGCTTGTCGCCCACGGCGACGGCGCGGATCAATTGCAGGAATAGTGTCACGCCCAGCACCATGATCCCGATCGTGATCACGCGCCCCATTGTATCCGGCAGCGTGATGTCGCCCAGTCCCACAGTCGTCAGCGTGCCGACGGTGAAATAGAGCGCGTCGAGATAGTTCTTGATGTCCGGATTGTGGCTGATCTGCGTGACAAAGACGAGCGCGGTCACAAGGAAGATGAAAACGACAAGGTTCACAACCTTCGAGATCACGAAGGCGTTGCGGTGCAGCCATGTCGACATCCCGTGTTCGCGATGAAGATACTCGAATGCGCGCAGCAAACGCACCACACGCAGCACGCGCAGGAAGACGAGGTTCTGCAGGAAGATCGGCAACAGCAATGTCGCGACCACGACGAGGTCTGCGATGTTCGACCAGCGCGTGAAGAACCGCCATTTGTGCCGCTCGATGTAGAGCCGCGCGAGGAAGTCGAGCGTGATCACAGCTGCGATGACGATATCGACCCACAGCCACAGGCCGATCGCCGCCTGCACGCCGTCGTGCCAGGACACGAGCGGATGGACGAGGAAAACCGCGATCGTGACAAGATCGAAGATCAGCATCGACCAGCGGAAGATGGTCGGCACCCGGCCATGCCCGGAGTAGAGCCAGAAGAGAGCCCGGTTCAGACCCTTGCGGTGCTCGACCATATCAGTCGTGCGCCAGTGTCTCGACGAACCTCACGGGCTCGCCCCTGCCCGGCGCGACCAGCGCGCCATCGCACATGACCAGCGAACCGCGCACGAAGGTGGCGACCGGCCAGGCCTTGGCTTCCATGCCGTCGAATGGCGTCCAGCCACAACGCGAGGCGGACCATTCATGCGTTATGGCCTTGCGCGCCTTGAGATCGACGACGGTGAAGTCAGCGTCATAGCCCAGCGCAATGCGGCCCTTGCCGGCGATGCCGAACACGCGCTGCGGCCCCGCGCTGGTCAGTTCGATGAAGCGTTCAAGGCTCAGCTTTCCATCCGCTACGTGGGTCAGCATCACGGGCACCAGCGTCTGGACGCCGGGCATGCCGGAGGGCGATGCGGGATAGGGCCGCGCTTTCTCTTCCTTGGTGTGGGGCGCGTGGTCCGAGCCGAGCACGTCAGGCACACCCTGGTTCACGGCCACCCACAATGCCGCACGATGATGCGCATCGCGGACAGGCGGATTCATCTGCGCATAACCCTTGAGCCGAACGTAGTCCTCCGGTCCGACCAGCGTCAGGTGTTGCGGCGTCACCTCGCAGGTGGCGATATCCTTGTTGGCGGCCAGCATCTCCATCTCCTCGCCCGTCGTGACGTGGAGAACGTGGATGCGCTTGCCGGTCTTGCGCGCCAGCCTGATCAGGCGGCGGGTGGATGAGATCGCCGCCTCTGCGTCACGAACTTCATAATGCGAGGTCCAGTCGCCCTGCCGCGCCAGCTTGCGGCGATCGGCGAGGCGATACTCGTCCTCGGAGTGGAATGCCGCGCGGCGCGAGATGGCGTTGAGCACCCGTTCGACGCCTTCATCATCCTCGACCAGCAACTGGCCGGTAGAGGCGCCCATGAATACCTTCACACCGCAAACGCCGGGCATGCGCTCCATGATCGGCAGAAGATCCGTGTTGTCGTGCGTCGCGCCGGCATAGAAGGCGTGGTCGGTATGCATCCGGCCTTTGGCGCGGGCGAGCTTGTCTTCCATCATTTCCGGCGATGTGGTCGACGGATCGGTGTTGGGCATTTCGAAGACCGTGGTGACGCCGCCGAGCGCGGCCGAGCGCGACCCGCTCTCGAGGTCTTCCTTCCATTCGAGACCGGGCTCGCGGAAGTGGACCTGGCTGTCGATCACGCCGGGCAGCACGTGAAGGCCGTGCGCCTCGAAGACTTCGCCGGCCTGTGTTGCATCGAACGAGCCGATGCCGGCGATACGCCCGCCGCTTACCGCGACGTCCATGACGGCTATGCCGCCGGGCGTTGCAACGCTTCCACCCTTGAGGATGAGATCGAATGTGGGAGGCATGGCCAGCTCCATGAAGTCTGGCGCTGTCTAGACCCGCGGGGCGGAATCTCCAAGCTGCTGCGAGCATTGGCCGGAATCAGAAAGGCGGCCTTTTCAGGCCGCCCCTCCGTTCATCACCCGCGCCTTTGCCGGCGTCTATTTCTGGAAACGTGCTCGCGGGAGGAAAGGCGAAAGCCTCTCCCGCCAGTGCTGTCAGGTATCCAGTTCGTCTTGATACATATCCCCCATCAAGGGGCCCTCGGCTGAGCTAAGCACTTTGGCAATATAGATCAGCAACGCGGCGGCAATCACCGCCCAGTGCAGCGCAGGGGTTTGCGCCGCATCCACCATCCAGTCCCACATGTCTCGCTGTTCTCCCGCGACTTGCGTTGACACTAACGCATGCGAATTAACGAAGCCTCTCGCAAAACTTTCACAGAGGTTGCGACGCGAAATATTTGAGAGGCGCGATGGGCGATTTCGCCCTGAGTCCGCATCGAGCGGCAGCGTTCTGCACATAACGAACGTGACGTCGACTCTGCGGTTCCGCTTGCAGGCGAAACTATTTCGATGGCAGTTGCTGGCTTATGGGAAAGAGCGGACCAAACAACCGCAAGACTGCACACGCGCCGGGTGCTCCCCGCGCCTGGCAGCGCATGCTTTCAGGCCGCAGGCTGGACCTGCTCGACCCTTCCCCGCTCGATATCGAGATCGAGGATATCGCGCACGGCCTTGCGCGGGTGGCGCGCTGGAATGGCCAGACAAAAGGCGAGCACGCTTTTTCCGTGGCGCAGCATTCCGTGCTCGTCGAAGCATTTGTTGGCCGTCTCTGGCCGACCACATCCGCTGCGGATCTGCTGGGCGCGCTGCTGCATGATGCACCTGAATATGTGATTGGCGACATGATCTCGCCGTTCAAGACCGCGCTTGGCGTCGACTACCGCCAGTTCGAGGCGCGGCTGGAAGCAGCTATCAGACTCCGCTTTGGCCTTACCCCGGACATGAGCGAGGAGATCAAGGCGCGCGTGAAACAGGCCGA
>CALMWO010000537.1 GCA_937873805.1 uncultured Hyphomonadaceae bacterium | reverse complement strand
TAGACTCGCGCGCGCGAGTCTTTCGCCGATCCCGCATCACAGCGCGGCAAGTCCTTAGCCATTGATTCAGTGTTGCTCCCTATCGTCGTCTCAACGGTCCCCCGGGGAGACTTCCATGACGAAGAAAATTTTTGCGGCCCTCGCGATCTGCCTGGCGCTCGCGCCGGCCGCGGCAGCCGACCCGTTCAACGTGAAGGTCGACCAGACCGTGCCGCTGAAACTCAACCAGCCCGCCAACTCGGTCATCGTCGGCAACGCCACGGTCGCGGACGTCACTGTTCACGACGCGCGCACCCTGCTGGTCACGGGCAAGGCCTATGGCTCGACCAACCTCACTGTCCTCGATCGCGCCGGCAACACGATCTACACCAGCCAGCTGGTGGTCGGCGGCGAAGACGATGACGGTCTCACCATCGTGCGCAGCGGCGCGACCTACTCGTATTCATGCGTCGACAAATGCCGCGCCACGCCGAAGGTCGGGGATGCTCCCGCTCACTTCCAGGACGTGATGACCACGGTCACCGGGAAGCAGCAGAGCGCCTCAGGCGCCCACTAAGCCGCTTCGTTCGCCACTTTCTAACAGAGATTGAAGATCAGGCCGCTGGCGTCTGATCTTCCGCTGCGAGTCCCGCGCCTGTCGAAGGCTTCACCAGGAACATAAGCCCCAGCCCGATCGCCAGCAGCAGCAGCACGGGCGAGAATCCGATACGCTGGTCGTTGAAGGTCCGTGTCGCCCACCCTGTCAGCAACGGCCCCAGCCACACCGTGGCCGTGCTTGACATCGCAAACAGGCCGTAGAACTCCGCGACACGCTCCTTCGGCGCCAGCACCACGATCATGTAGCGGCTCGTCGAGATGTTCGCCGCCGCCAGCGCGGCCACGATGGCGATCACGGAAAGATAGAAGACGTCCGCGAGTGAATCGAACACGCCCGCGCCGTGAACGATCTGCGAAGCGGGGATCAGCCCATAGAGAATCGACTGCTGCGTCGTGCCCAGCGCGATCGCCATGATCAGGATCAGCAAGCCAAGCTGGATCATGATCGCCTTGCGCGGGCCGTAGGCCTTGTCCATCACACCAGCCAGCCAGAGACCTCCGATCGCTGCGAACACCGACGCCCAGATGCCGTACAATACGTTCTCGACAAGGTTCCAACCCAGCACGCCCGACGACAGCACGCCGCCCAGCGCGAGCAGCGCGATGATCCCGTCCTTGAAGATCAGGCACGCCAGCAGATACTTCATCGTCTCGGGAAATTGCGCGAACAGCCCCTTGAAATAGCTCACCACATTCGTCGCCGCCGCGAGCGGATTGAGCTTGCCGTCTTTCGAGAACACTTGCCGAGCGGCCTCGCGCCAGGCGCCGCCAATGGGCGCGCCATCGGGCACGTAGACGAAGAACGGGATCACGAAGACCAGCAGCCAGATCGCCACAAATGGCCCTGCCCCGCGCTGCAGGATGTAGCCCGTGCTCGCATCTCCCAGCGCAGGCACGGCCACCGCAATTACTGCAAGCCCGCCCAGACATAGCGCCGACGACAGCTGGCCCAGCCCAATGCCGGCGCCCGAAATCCGCGACAGCGCTTCGGGATTGCCGGACCCGCGCAGCATCGCGTTGTGCATCAGCTCCGAATACGAATACCCGACAAAGCCGACCACCAGGAACATCATGGTGCCGTAAACGCCGAGGCCGCTCGCTGGTGGATGAAAAACGCCCGCTGCATCGACGCTTCCCGGCATCGAGAACCAGAGGGACAGCCCGCTCAGCATCAGCATGCCCACAAAGATGGCCATCACCGGCTTGCGCGCGCCGCCCTTGTCCATCATTGCCCCAAGCAGCGGCGCCGTCAGCGCTCCGATCAGGCCCGCCCATGCCGTTGCGTCGGAAACCGTCGCCTGCCCCTGCACCGGATCGCCGACGATGTATTGCGCGAAATACGGTGGGAACACGTACGTCACGATCAGCATGAAGTACGGATTGCGTGCGAATTCGAACAACGCCCACGAGGAGCCGGCGGGGGCCATGAGGCCACCGACACGTTGACGCTCTTTCTTCGCGGTCTCCCGCGCGCCAGATGAGGCGTCCGTCATTAAGGCTCCGCAGCCACAGAAACCGCACGCGAATGGGCATCAGGATTGATGCGAAGTCGAGAGGCGATCGTTCGAGGATTGCGAGGATTCGGATCGGGGGAATACCCTGAGCCGGCGGCTTGGCCGTCTTACACCCAAAATGTCGACATTGACCCTAGCGGAAGGGTGGCTCGTAGAAGGATCGCAGCTTCCGCGAGTGCAGCGCATCGCCGCCTGCCAGCGCAAGGCTCTCAAGCGTCTCGATGCCGATACGGATGTGCTCGCCGATGGCCCGCTCATAGGAGCGGTTCGCCATGCCCGGCAGCTTGATCTCGCCATGCAGCGGCTTGTCCGACACGCAGAGCAGAACCCCGTACGGCACCCGCATGCGATAGCCATTCGCCGCAATCGTCGCGCTTTCCATGTCGATCGCGATAGCGCGTGACTTGTTGAAACGCTTGGCCGAGTCCGTAAAGCGCAGCTCCCAGTTGCGATCGTCTGTCGTCACGACCGTGCCCGTGCGAAGCCGCTGCTTCAGCGCATCGCCATCCTCGCCCGTGACCTTCTCGGCGGCTTCCTGAAGGGCAACCTGCACTTCTGCGATCGGCGGAACCGGAATATCGCGCGGCAGCACGGCGTCGAGCACATGGTCGTCGCGCAGATAAGCATGCGCCAGCACGTAATCGCCAATCCGCTGCGAGTGACGCAACCCGCCGCAATGCCCGACCATGATCCAGCATTCCGGCCTCAGCACAGCCAGGTGATCGGTGATCGTCTTCGCGTTCGACGGTCCGACGCCAATGTTGACCAGCGTGATCCCCGACCTGTCGTCCGCCATCAGGTGATAGGCCGGCATCTGGTGACGCCGCCACGGCCCATCATTCACCTTCTGCGCCGCGTCCTTGGTGTTCGCGTCGACAATGACCCCGCCCGGCGCCGACAGCTTCTTGTACGGCCCCGGCTGCTTCAGCCGCTCGACTGACCATTCGACGAAATGGTCGACATAGCGGTGGTAATTCGTGAACAGTATGTAGCGCTGCACGTGTTCGAACGGCGTGCCGGTGTAGTGCTTCAATCGTTGAAGTGAAAAATCGATCCGCGCGCCATCGAACAGCGCCAGCGGCCGCACGCCATCGACATCGAACATGCCGCCATCAAGCACCTCGGCGTCGATCACCTCGTCGCCGATCTTCTTCAGATCCGGCGTCGGGAACCAGCGCGCGAACTCCGCCGGCGGCAGAGCTT
Organism: uncultured Hyphomonadaceae bacterium; assembly: GCA_937873805.1. Classification (GTDB taxonomy): domain Bacteria; phylum Pseudomonadota; class Alphaproteobacteria; order Caulobacterales; family Hyphomonadaceae; genus UBA7672. The sequence continues at coordinate 1,288 of CALMWO010000537.1, read as the reverse complement.
CGGCGTCGATGTTGCTCGCATGCTCGAGCACGTATGGATACGGAATCTCCGACGTCGAACTGACAACCTCGATCGTCACGTCGAAGTCCGCGGTGATCTGTTCGAGTTGTTCGCGGAAGTAAGGCGCAAAGAACTTCGGCTGCGTCACCGTGATCTCGTAGATCCCCGGCTCCGACAGCTTGGCGAAGGCCCGCGACAGCGGCGGCACCGGGCCATCGGGCTGATACTTCAGTCGCAGCAGCGGATAGCAGAAATCCCCGCGCTTGCGCGCCTTGGGATCAGGCGTCACGCCCTTGGTGACAAACGCTTCCAGCGCCGCGCGCAATCGCCCGACCGCGCCCTCGTAGAGCTCGGTTGCCTTGTCGATAGCCTGTTGTGGTGTGAGCTTACCCGTCATTGGGGAGACGTAATTCCCTGCCCGGCCCCAGTCAACGGTTGGGGTTACGACACCGGAATAGCCGCCTAGAGGTGAGTGTTCCCGCCGCTGACACGCTCGATCAGCTTGTCGACCATGCCGAGCGCAACCTGCGGCTTGCGCGCGATCAGCAGGCCGATACCCGCGATCACCACGGTCGCCGCCACCGGCCGCTCCTTCAAGATCTGCTTGGCGACCTCAACCGGCAGGTCGAGCATCGCCAGCACGGCCTGCGTCGGATCAACCTCTTCCGGCTGCTCCTGCTTCTCTGGCTTCTTCGGCTGCACGCCGACCCACATGGCAATCGCCGCCACTGAAAGAAAACCAACCGCCGTCACCGCATAGGCGGCCGGCGCCGGCATCCACATCTGAAGCGTCAACGCCGCGCTGATCGCCAGCGTCACCACGCCGCCAATGGCAAGCAGGCTCGCTGCGCCAGCTGCAACGGCGACGCCCTTGGCGCGATCAAAGAAACGTTCGATTCCGAACACTACGGCCCCCGAGGCCCCGCGCTAACCGCTACTTGCGGCTCGTCAGCGAGGCGAGAACGAAGCCAGCGGCAAGCGCGATACCGACAGCAGCCAGAGGATGTTCGCGAACCTTGTCTGCGACCGCTTCCTTGTACTCGACAGCCTTGTCGCCCGCGTCTTCAGCGAGCGCACGGCCCTTGGCGGCAGCGGCCTTCGCTTGATCCTGCGCGAGCGACCCCGTGTCACGCAGCAGCGCTGCGAGATCCGAACGAAGCGCCTTCATGTCGTTCTTCAGGGTCTCAAGGTCGGTCTTGCCCGCCGGGTTTCCGTTGCCGGGCGTGCTGGTGGTGGACGACATGGGCTACTCCAGGGAATGGTGCGACGTCACAGTAGAACGCCTGCA
>CALMWO010000536.1 GCA_937873805.1 uncultured Hyphomonadaceae bacterium | reverse complement strand
GAGCGCATTCTGCACGAGGTTGGTGGGGTCGATCACCGTCAGCTGCGCTTGCGCAGGCGCGGCGATGAAAGGCGCGATCACGGAAGACGCCAGCAGCGCCCGGATGATTTTCTTGAAGTTGAGCGAAGGCATCAGACAGTCTCCAGGTGTTTTGAAGGGGCGGTTACAGGCGGATCGGCGGGGTCGAGCGCGTCCAGCACCCAGCCGAGCTGGCGCGCGATCAGGAACCGCCGCCAGAAGGGCTGAGCCGATGGCTGTCGCTCGATTGACGTCATCAGCGCGCGGATGGCGGGGTCAGCAGCGGCGCAGAAAGCGAGCGCAATCGGTCCCAGCGTGAGCTCGAACAGGCGGCGTCCGCGTGGGCTCGCATAGTAATAGTGCCGCTTGCGCTGCGCCGTTGCGATCAGGTCGATCTCGGTCTCGTTGAGACCGAAGCGCTCATAGGCCTGCCGCTGCTGTGGCTCGAAGGCGCGCTCATTGGGAAGATAGATCCGCGTGGGACAGGACTCGATCAGCGCAGGTGCAATGGCGCTCTCCGCGATGTCGGCCAGCGACTGCGTTGCGAACACGACCGCGACATTTTTCTTCCGGAGCGTCTTCAGCCATTCGCGAATGCGGGCGGCGAAGATCGGCGAGTCGAGGAACAGCCAGGCCTCGTCGAGGATCAGCAGTGTCGGACTGCCATCGAACCGCTCCTCCAGCCGGTCGAACAGGTGGAGCAGGGCGGGCGCTGCCGCCTTCGGCCGCGCCATGATCTCTTCCATCTCGAACAGGACGATGTCGGACAGGTTCAGGCGGTCCTCGGCCCCATCGAACACCCCGCCCATGGCGCCCTCCTGGGTGTAGGGCAGGAGGGCAGCCTGCACCGCGGCGTTCTGGACCAGCAGGCGAAGGCCGGTCAGGTGGCGCTGTTCGGGTGGCGCCGAGCGAAGGCTGCCAAGCGCGGACCAGACTGGCTCCTTGACCTCGGGGCTATCGGGCAGGCCCTCCTGCGCGAGGATGGTCATCACCCAGTTGAGCGCGTCCGCCCGGCCGTTTGGCGTGTCGATGCGGGCGAGCGGCTGGAACGCGGCAACGCCATCGCCTCCGAGATCGATGGCTACGCCGCCCATGCCGAGCAGTGCGGCGCGCGCGGATCCGCCCTTGTCGAACACGAAGATCTTGGACCCGGCGAAGCGCCGCCACTGAAGGGCGAGAAAGGCGAGCAGGACGGATTTGCCCGCGCCGGTCGGTCCGACCACCATGGTGTGGCCGACATCGCCGACATGAAGGTCGAGCCGGAACGGCGTCGATCCGTCGGTCTGCGCGACGGCGAGCGCCGGCGCGTTGAGGTGACGGTTGCGGGCGTCCCCGGCCCACGCTGTCGAGAGCGGTGCGATGTGCGAGAAGTTGAGCGTCGAGACCATGGGGTGGCGGACGTTTGCGTAAGGGTGCCCCGCAAGGCTCGACAGCCAGGCTTCGACTGCGTTGAGCGTCTCGGCGACAGTGACGAAGCCGCGGGACGCAATGATCCGCTCCGCCGTGCGCAGCTTCTCATCGGCGTCCTCCGCTGTTGTTCCCATGACAACCAGCGTCGAGGTCAGGAAGCCGAAGCCGATCAGTTCCGAACCCAGCTCCTGCAGGGCCTCGTCGACCTCCTCGGATTTTGCGATGGCGTCCGGGTTGGCGAAGGTCGCCGCTTCCTTGGTCAGCATCTCCTTGACCAGCGCGCCCATCGACTTGTGCTTGGAAAACCAGAGCCTGCGCCATTTGACGAGTTCGCGCTCCGATTCCTCGCGATCGAGGCACAGATAGCGGGTCATCCAGCGATACGTCATCGCGGCGGCGTTGAGGTCATCGAGCACGCCGGGATGGGTGAAGGGCGGGAAGCCCTTGATCGTGAGCACCCGGAGATGTTTCGGGCCCAGCATCGGCGCGACCCCGCCGACGAGTGGGGCGTCGCACAGCCAGCCATCGAGAAAGGCTGCGCCGCGAGGCGCCCGCACCTGCGTCGCGCGCGGCGAGACCTGACGCTTGAGGTAAGAGAGCGTTTCGTCATCGCTGAGACGCTGGAACTCCGCGACCATGGCTTCGAACATGCCGAAGGCCTGGGCGACGCTGCGCTGGAAGCTCTCCAGCGCCTCGCGCGCCACCCGCCGGTCGAGCGCCTCCTTGGCGTCCGGGCGGGCGCGCTTGCTGTCCTTGCCATGAGATGGCGATCGCGCGGGTTTCTTCCCGTCGATCTCGAAGAAGAAGGCGGAGGCCTTGGCGTGCGCGTCCGGTTCCGGCGCCCACTGCAGCGTGAGGTGATGAATGGTCTCGAACTGCGTGTCCGTCTGTTCGAACTCCGCGGCGCGTTCCGAATCGATCAGTCGCGACAGGTCATCTTCGAACGCGCCCGTGGGATAGTCGGTGATCTCGCGGCGGTCAGCCTCGACATAGATGGCCCAGCCGCGGCCGAGACGGCGGAAAACATTGTTGGTGCGCGCCGCGAAGGAGACCAGTTCCTCCGGCGTCGAAGACCTGACGTCTGGTCCGCGAAACCGCGCCGTCGCCTGGAAGGAGCCGTCCTTGTTGAGGATGACGCCGGGCGCGACCAGCATCGCCCAGGGAAGATAATCCTCAAGGCGGTTGGGCGTATGAGCATAAGGCGCGAGGGAGAACATGGTCACGATCCATTGCGTGCGGGCGAATGAGTGGGTCAGGTCGCTGAGGGGTTGGGCGGTCTAGCTTTCGAGGCGATTGGGGATGCGCATGGCGCGCTTCAGCACCTCGACGGCGTCGGGGTCACGGCGGGCGAGAACGACGCCGAGCAGGTGCCCCGCAATGCCCAGGATGATCCCCGGAACAGCCAAGCCAGCGAAGGCGATGATCGCCGCCAGCGTGCCATTGAGGATGGCGTAGGATCGCGGCGCGCCGCCCATGAGGAGGGGAGCGGTGAGCGCGTGCCGGACCGGCGCCAGGAATCCCGGAACATCGCGGGGGTCTCGCATGGTCTGCCTCCTACGGAATGACCGCGCCGCCGCCGCCGACGAGCGGTAGGAAGAAGCTGGCGGCCGCGAACGCGATCGCGAGCCCGAACAGGATCTGCAGCAGCTTCTTGAAGCCCTGGCCGACATCGCCGAACGCCAGCGTGAGGCCGGTCGCAACGATGATCAGGATGGCGACGATCCGCGCGACCGGACCGGTGATCGAATCCATGACCGCCGTGAGCGGTCCTTCCCACGGCATGCCGCCGCCGCCCGTCGCGGCGTGTGCGGCCCCTGTCATCACCAGGGCGGTGATGCCCATCGTCATCACATTGCCTGCCGCGCGCATCAGCGCACGCGTCATCGTCTGCGGTTTCATGTGGTTCTCCTGGCTGTTGGATCATGCGCGTGTCCCCCTCGCGCGGCGGGGTCCTGCGACGCCAGGGACATGCCCTTCGGCGCATAGATTTCGGGAATACGCCGGCCGGCGGGCCCGCCACGCTCGACGAAAACGATGAGGTCGATGGCTTCCGCGATCAGCGCGCGCGGCGGCGTTTCGCAGACTTCCATGGTGAGCTGTTCGAGGCGCGCCAGCGCCGCCGGGGCCGAATTGGCATGAAGGGTTGCGACGCCGCCGGGATGACCGGTGTTCCACGCCTTGAGGAGATCGAGCGCCTCGGGTCCGCGCACCTCGCCCACGATGATGCGGTCGGGCCTCAGCCGGAGGGTCGAGCGGACCAGATCCGAGAGCGAGACCGATCCCTGCTGGGTACGGAGCGCTACCACATCGTCGGCGGCGCATTGCAGTTCGCGGGTGTCCTCGAGGATGACGACACGCTCGCCCAGCCGGGCGATCTCGTGGAGGAGGGCGTTGGCGAGCGTCGTCTTGCCCGAGCCCGTTCCGCCCGCGACGATGATGTTCGCGCGTGTCCTTACGGCACGGCGGAGTTCATCGCCTTGCTGGGGCGAGGCGATGCCGAGAGCGACATACTCGTCCAGCGTGAAGACGCGGCTGGCCGGCTTGCGGATCGCAAAACACGGCCCGCGTGCAACCGGCGGCAGCACGCCCTCGAACCGCTCGCCGCGTGGCGGCAGTTCCGCGGAGACGATCGGCC
>CALMWO010000535.1 GCA_937873805.1 uncultured Hyphomonadaceae bacterium | reverse complement strand
AGAGAGTGCGGATCGCAGCCGGTAACGGCTGTGATTGCGGCCACAGGGGACCGGGACAGAACAGCCCGGCCCTGCCGTCGCCGGCGGCGAGTCGCCAAGAGGTGAAAGACCTCTGCGGGACAGCTGGCGGATAACGATCACTGGGGACGCGGGGAAACCGCATCTCTCTATCTACCGGTAGCCGCCATCGCGCGGACGCCAATCAGCGGGGCATCCCCGCGTCCCCGGCCCGCCGCTTCCTTGAGAAGATCGGGGCCAGAGCTACAGCATCACGCAGGGCAAGCGCGCCCGTGCGAATGAGAGTTCGCGCCCAACCGATGTTTGAAATCACTGCGCCAGACGCAGCCTCAGTTGCCGACGATCCGCGTACGCGGCGCTTCGACTGTATCGAGACCGCTCGGGTCGTCCTTGCCGGCAAGGCGCATCGCCTCGCGCACATCGCCTCGCAGCACGATCACGTCGATATCCTTGGGCGCCAGACGCATCGCCGTCTCGACATCCTTCCACGCATCGTCGAGCCGGTTCAGCTTGAGCAGGACATGGCCGCGCAGGCGAAACGCTTCCGCATTGCCCGCTGATAGCTGGATTGCGCTATCGAGATCCTTGCCCGCCTCGTCCCATTTTTTCTGAAGCACATAGGCGCGCGCACGATCCTTGTAGAGCTCGCCATCGTCGGGCCGCAGCTTCATCGCATTGGTCAGCGTCACGATCGCCTGATCCGGCAAGCCAGCCATCAACCACGCATTGCCCGACTGTGCGAGATAGACGCCGCGCTCTTCCAGCCCGCCCGCATCCGGCGCGTTGGCGAGTTCTTCGAGCCGCGCGGCGCCTTCTGCTTCCTGTCCCAGCGCGATCAGCGCCAGCGCCGTGCAGTGCCGCGCCGCCGGGCGATTGCCCTTCGCCAGCCAGGAGAGGCCGTCCTGATAGGCGACCTCGGCATCCTTATCGATCTGGTCAATGCAATGCTCCAGCCTCTGCTCCTCCGTCTGCGCGAAGGCAGACGGCGCGGCGGCAACCAGCAGCGACAGCAGGAGAATCGAACGCATAAGCAATATCCGTTGAAGCAACGCGGCTGGTCAGCCGGGTCTGTCGGGGCCATAAGCCCTACCGCATCAATACGGCAAGAACATGCTCCCATCGCAGTTACCCGCCTTCGGCCCTGGGCAGCTCTTCGCATTCGGCTTCGGGTATGTCGCGACCGAACTCGCCCGGATTCTGAGGGCAGATGGCGTCACGGCCGCCGGCACGGTCCGCAGCGCCGCATCGGCCGAGCCGCTTCTGGCGCAGGGCTGGAATGCCGCGCTCTGGCCGGGCGACAACATCGTCCCGCCCAATGGCGCCGCCTGGCTTATCTCGGTCCCACCGGACGAAGCAGGCTGCCCCGTCTTCCGCGCATTCGAAGCGCACGCAGCATCGGCGTCATGGATCGGCTATCTCTCGACGACCGGCGTCTATGGCGACCTCGGCGGCGGCTGGGCCTTCGAGGAAACCCCGCTCAATCCGCAAAGCCGCGAAGCCATCAACCGCGCTCGCGCTGAAGAACAATGGCTCAGCCTCGGCGCGCATGTGTTCCGCCTGCCCGGCATCTACGGCCCCGGCCGTTCGCAACTCGACCGCGTCCGCGAACCAAACGCGCGCCGCATCGTGAAGCCGGGTCAGGTCTTCTCGCGCGCGCACGTCAGCGACATCGCAAGCGCGCTCCACCTCGCCTTGCGCCGGCGCTCATCCGAACACATCTTCAACATCTGCGACGACGAACCGGCTCCAGCGGATGAAGTCCTCGTCCACGCGGCGGGACTCTTGAGTATCGCGCCGCCGCCCGCCGTCACCTTCGAGGACGCCAATCTCTCACCCGCAGCGCAACGCTTCTACGCCGAGTGCAAGCGCGTTTCGAATGCCAAGGCGAAGGCCGCGCTTTACGCCGAAGCGGCGGGCCTGAAGCTGGGCCTCCGCGCTTCCCGACCTACCGCGAAGGCCTGCTGGATTGCCTTCAGGCCGAGAGCGTTGCGTCGACCTGATCGGCGCTCGCAAGAACGGTCGCGACCATGCGCGCGATATCCTGCGGTCGCGACAGCCTGTGATCGCCGTCCTTGATCAGGGACCAGACAACGTCGCTCGACCGCAGCTTGTCCGCCAGATCAAGCGAATGGGTCCACGGCACATCCGTATCCAGCCCGCCCTGAAGAATGCGGACCGGAATGTCGAGCGCGATCTCGCCATCCAGCACATTCCACTGCCGGCCTTCCTGAATCAGCTCGCGCGTAATCGGATAGCCGGCGGCATCGTAAGGCGACGGCCGCGTCCAGAAGCCGTCCTCAAGGATCGACCGCTTCTGGCTGTCATCGAACGAGGTCCACATCAGCTTCTCGGTGAAGTCCGGCGCAGGCGCGAGCAGCACCAGCGCCTTGATCCGTTCCGGCCGGGCCAGTGCGGTCAGCAGCGCCATCCAGCCGCCCATCGACGAGCCGACCACAACCAGCGGGCCGTCCGTCAGGCTATCGACCACGGCCAGCGCGTCAGACCGCCAACGCCCGATCGTACCGTCC
>CALMWO010000534.1 GCA_937873805.1 uncultured Hyphomonadaceae bacterium | reverse complement strand
GCAAGCGCGACCCGTCCACGCTGAGACTCGTCTCACGCGCGAGAAAGACGCAAGGCTAGGCGCACAAGCTGGACATCGCGCCTGGCTCAGCGCCAAGCTGATCCGGTAAGTCGACGACCAAACAAGAGAAGACGTCCATGCGTATCGCCGCATTCGCTTTAGCCGCGCTGGCCACGGCATGCGTGTCTGCGCCCGACACCACGCCGATCAATCAGGTGCTCACCGCACCCCCGCCGGCCCCGGTCGAGATCGAGCTGGGCGTCAACGGCGATGCAATCGCGCTGGCGCTTTCCGGCGGTGGTGCGCGCGCAGCTTCGTTCTCTCTCGGCGCGCTGCTGCAGCTCCGTGACATGAAGGGCGTGGACGGTCGCGCGCTGATCGACAAGGTGGCGCTCGTTACATCCGTCTCCGGCGGCTCAACCATCGCGGCCTATTTCGGCCTTTACGGCGCAGCGGGCCTCGATCGCTTCCGGGGCGACATGCTCGACAAGGACTGGCAGAGCCAGCTCCACACCAGCCCAATGTCTCCCGAAAACTGGCAACGTCTTCTGCAGGGCGGCCTCAACGGGCCTGATAAGCTCGCCAACTGGCTCGACAAGGAAGTCTATGGCAGCCGCCATATGCGCGATCTGCCCAACCGTCCGCGTATCATCATCAACGCGGCTGATCTCTACAACGGCACGCCTTTCGCGTTCGCCACGCCGTATTTCCAGGCGATTTGCAGCGATCTGGGTTCTGTCCGTATCGCGGATGCCGTCGCCGCTTCCATGTCCGTTCCCGTCGCCTTCCGTCCGATTGTCGTGAAGCTGCCGGAAGGCGCATGCCCCGCGCCCATGCCGGAATGGGTCGATACGGCCAGGCGGGATCGCGCGTCTGCTACGCTCCTGCGCGAGACGGCCCGTGCTTTCGAAGCGTATCGCGATCCATCGCGCATGAAATACGTCCATCTCACTGATGGCGGCGTGGCTGACAATTTCGGCCTGTCCAGCCTCGTCACCATCCGCCGCGCCGCGGGCAAGCCTTACGGCCCGTACTCGGCGCGCGATGCAGTGAACATCCGCCGGATGACGTTCCTGCTGGTCAATTCGGAACGCTATGCAGACGGTGACTGGTCGATGCGGCCGGAAGGCCCCGACGCCGTGCAGCTTGTCGATGCAATGATCTCCGCGTCGATCAATGCGCCCAAGCGCGCGGCCAGCGACGCCTTCGGAAGTGTGCTCGCCGAGTGGCAGCGCGATCTCATCGCCTGGCGCTGCGCCCTGTCGCCGGAAGAGGCTCGCAGCCTCGGCGCAGGCGAAAGCAGGAACTGCAAGGACGTGCAATTCCGCTTCGACACCGTCTCGTTCTCTGATCTTCCCGCCGACCAGTACGAACGTCTCGGCGCCGCCGCCACTGCCGTCAGCCTGCCGAAGGACATGATCGACGATCTGATCGCAGGCGGTCGTCGTGCGATCCTGACCAACGATCTGGTGCAAGCCCTTACGCGCTAGATTTGGCACGCTAGATGTGGCCCGTTAGCCGTTGGGCGTCATGATCCGCACGCGTGACTTCGCGGCGCGTCCCGCATCATCCACCACAAACAGCTCATAGAAGCCGGCATCCTCCGGCCGCCACACGGCGTCGCCTGCCACGTTGCGCGACAGCGCTTTGCCATCGACATACCAGGCCAGCTTGCCCCGCCCCTCGGCCGCCAGCACGAAGGAGGTATGCTCGCCATCCTTCCACACTTCGGCGCCATCGGGCGGGAAGAGAATCTGCGGCGGCGCATTCTGCCGCTCGAACCGCGCCAGTGCGGATGGCGGCGTGTGGCTGCCCGCAATCTCTTCGCGCAGGGGCGGCCCGGACGAACGCCGCGGCGTGATCCGCGTGATCGCATCATAGACATCGAACAGCACAGGCAATGCCCCATCGCGGCCCGTGATGCCCGGACGCGGCGAGGAATCCGCGCGCCCGATCCAAACCACCACCGCCTGCCCACCGCCCGTTCCCGCCGCCCACGCATCACGGAATCCATAGGACGTGCCTGTCTTGAAT
>CALMWO010000533.1 GCA_937873805.1 uncultured Hyphomonadaceae bacterium | reverse complement strand
GCGCATCTGTTCGTTCGAATGCACGTTCTGCGCAGACTGCGCCGAGCGCACGTTGAAGGGCAAATGCCCGAACTGCGGCGGGGGTCTGGTGGCCCGCCCTCCCCGCGCGGCGGCGCTTCTCGGTAAATTCCCCGCTTCGACCATCCGCAAGGTAAAGCCGGACGGTTGCCTCGCGGTTTGAGACCGACGCTTGACGGCTGTGACCGCTCGCGTACGTCACGCCCATGTCACGCCGCTGCCGCCTCTATCTGATCACGCCGCCGGAGATACCGGATATCGCCGCATTCACCCGCGAGCTGGAGCAGGCTCTGGATGCCGGCGATGTCGCTTCCCTGCAGATCAGGCTGAAGTCGCGCGATGGCGTTCCCGCCCCGGACAGCCGCATTCTGGAACTGGGTCACCACATCATTGCCCGCGCGCAGGATCGCGGCGTCGCCGTGCTAATCAATGACAGGCCGGATCTGGCAGCGGAACTGGGCGCCGATGGCGTGCATATCGGGCAGCAGGACATGCCGTATGCGCGAGCGCGCAAGCTGGTTGGCGAAGGCGGGATCGTGGGCGTCACCTGCCATGACAGCCGCCATCTGGCGATGGAAGCAGGAGAGGCTGGAGCCGACTATGTGGCGTTCGGCGCTTTCTTCCCGACCGAAACAAAGGACCCAGCCACCCGTGCCGAGACTGAGCTGCTGACGTGGTGGCAGCAGATGATGGAGCTGCCCTGCGTCGCGATAGGCGGCATCACCACGGAAAATGCCGCTCCGCTGGTCGAGGCGGGGGCCGACTTCCTTGCGGTTTCGGCGGGCGTCTGGCGCCATGGTAAAGGGCCGGCCGAGGCCGTTCGCGCCTTCAACGCCCTGTTTGACGCACTGGCGGGTTGATCTGTCTCAGGGGCCGCACCCCCTGAAAGCGAACAAAGCTTGCGCTTTAAGCCCTGCCCGCTAAGGGAAGCCGCACTCCAAGTGAGCGCCGGATTCACGCTTTCGAGCCATACCCAAAAGCGATCCGACGCTAGCCAAGGCTGTTTGACATGTCCCGTCCCTCCCCCACCGTCACCGTGATGATGGATGCTGCGCGCGCCGCTGGCCGCCGGCTGATCCGCGATTTCGGTGAAGTCGAGAACCTGCAGGTGTCCCGCAAGGGACCCTCTGATTTCGTTTCTGCGGCAGACAAGAAAGCCGAAGAGATCATCCGCAAAAGTCTCGAGAAGACACGGCCGGGGTATGGCTTCCTGCTTGAAGAAGGCGGCGAGGTTCAGGGATCGGACAAGACGCACCGCTTCATCATCGATCCGCTCGACGGCACGCTGAACTTCCTGCATGGCATCCCGCACTTCTCGGTGTCGATCGGTCTTGAGCGGGATGGCAAGCTGCGCGCCGGCGTTGTGTTCGACCCCATGCGCAACGAGTGCTTCTGGGCTGAAGAGGGCCAGGGCGCCTGGCTCGACAACAAACGCCTGCGTGTTGGCGCGCGCCGCAAGCTTTCCGAAGCTGTTGTCACGACCGGCATTCCGCAGCTCGGCAAGAATGGCGCAGAGAAGTTCATCGACGAGCTGGTGCGCGTGCGCGCCGAAGTTTCCGCCGTGCGCCGTTTCGGGTCTGCAGCGCTTGATCTGGCGTGGGTCGCCGCCGGCCGCTTCGACGGCTTCTGGGAGCGCGACCTGCAGCTCTGGGATATCGCGGCGGGTTTCGTGCTGGTTCAGGAAGCCGGGGGCATGACCATCGGGCTCGACAAGAAGGACGCGACGAAGGGCTCCTTCGTCACGGCCAACACGAGTCTTGCGCCGAAGATCACCGAGCTGGTCGAGGGCAAGCTGAAGAAGCCTGCGACCGGCACGAAGCTGCTGAGACCGCTCTAGGCCTTCGCACCCGAAGCGCCCGCGTCGATTTGTGCGACGAGGCCTGCATCGAGACCAAGGGCCACGGCGAGATTCATCAGGAACGCCTTTTCCTTCATGCCGTCCGGCTCGATCGCGATGCGTGCGGCGGTGTAGGCCTGCGCCGCCAGAGCGGACGTGTTCGCGGCGGCAGCCAGCTCGGCGATGGTGGCGGGCTTTGCAAACTCAGCATCGAGAAATTTTGCGGCGTGGACATCAAGGCCCGCGCTTTCAAGCGCGCCGATGATGCGGGAGCGTTCTGAATTGTCGATGACGCCATCGCTGGCGGCGGCCGCAATCATCGCGCGCAACACGAGCATCGATGTTTCGTTGTCCTGCTCCGGATTGCCGGTTTCACCGAACGGGCTGGCGTCAGGCGCCGCTTCGATCTGGGCCTGCGCTGCGGGCGCTTCGCCAGCCTGGTGTTTCTGCCAGGCCTTGTAGGCAAGCCCGCCGACCATCGCGAGGCCGCCAAGCGTCGCTGCGCCGCCGACGAGGCCACGGCCGCCGCGCGTGCCGAGCAGCAGAAGACCGAGGCCGCCAAGCGCTGCGCCGGTCACTGCCTTGTTCTGGCCCGCGAAGGACTTTGCTTGCTCGAACAGGTCGCCGCCAGACTTGCCAGTAGCGCTCTTCAATGCGGCGTCAGCCTTGGCGCCGATGCCGGTCTTCTGTTCGATTGCAGCAGCGCCTTCCTTCACGCCTGAAACGCTGTCGTTGAGCAACCCGCCAAGCGCGCCGCCGATCTTGTCGAGCGGACTGTTTGCACCCCCTGCGCCGAACAGTTCGTTGAGCAGCTTCTTCGCGTCGAACATGGGGGAGCCTCCGTTGCGGATAGGCTCTTCTACACCCGCCGCTCAGCCCGGCAAATTCTTATGGCCGTTGCAGACGCATCATCAGGAAGGAAGGGCGGTGCATCAGTCTTGCGTGACGGCGAGGATCAGCGGCCTTGAATTGATCCGTGGGAGGAGGCTCCAGCATGCGGTCGATACGGAAACCCGACCTGATCGCCGGATTGAGGAAGGCGGAGAGCGGACGGCGGTAGCTGTTCATGCGGAACGCCTCGCCGAAACCGCTCCATGTGGCTTCGACGGGCTCCACCTCGAAATACGCGCTGGTGTTGAAATACTCGGCGTCGAACGCGGGGTGAGCGGCGGATAGCACGACGACGCCACGGGGCCTGAGCACGCGGAAGAATTCGGAAAACGCCTGATCCCAGTCGCGGACATAGTCGAGGCAGAGCGGCGCGTTGATCATGTCGAAGGCGCCGTCTGCGAGCGGGAGCGGCGCGGCAAGATCGAGTTCTATAATGCTGGCGCGGCCGGCCAAACGTTCAGCCGCAATTTCGCGCATGCGTGGCGCGACATCACCAGCGACAACCCGCGCACCACGTCGCACCAGCTCTTCCGCATAAACGCCCGGACCGCAGCCTGCATCCAGCACGTCCAGCCCTGCAATATCGGGCCATAGCGAGATCACCGCCGGCCGGTCGTAGTAAGCGTTGTGCGGCTTCGTTTCGATGGCCGCCGCATAAACATCGGCGACGCGATCGTACGTGGCGGCCGCGGCGCGCTCTGTCTTACGGTCGTCCATCGAAAGCGGTCCTATGCGCTGGTGAACTGCATTTCGGCGAGCTTGGCATAGAGGCCGCCGGCGCCGACGAGGCTTTCGTGGTTGCCCTGCTCCACGACGCGTCCCTGATCCAGCACGATGATGCGATCTGCGCGCCGCACGGTGGCGAGGCGGTGGGCGATGACCAGCGTGGTGCGGCCTTCGCTGGCCTGGTCCAGCGCTTTCTGGACAAGGCGTTCGTTGGCTGCGTCGAGAGCGCTGGTGGCTTCGTCGAGCAACATCACCGGCGCGCCGCGCACAAGCGCACGGGCGATGGCGATACGCTGACGCTCGCCGCCGGATAGCTGGCGGCCCTTGGCGCCGACTTCGGCTGCGAGGCCTCCGCGTTGTTCGAGGAAGGCAAAGGCCTCGGCCTTGCGCAACGCGTCGCGAACTTCGTCGTCCGTTGCACCGGTGCGGCCGAAGCGGACATTGCCCGCTGCATCGCCCGAAAAGATCGGTGCGTCTTGCGGCACATAAGCGAAGCGTGCGCGCCATTCGGCGGGATCCGTGTCGCGCGCATCAAGCCCGTCCAACGTGACAGCGCCTGTCTGCGGATCGAAGAAACGCAGCAGCATGCGGAAGACAGTCGACTTGCCCGCGCCCGATGGGCCGACCAGAGCGACGAGTTCGCCGGGCCTTGCTTCGAATGTGACGTCCTTGAGCGAGGGCCCCTGCGCCGCCGGATAGGAGAACGAAACACCATCGAGCTTCACGTGGCCTGAGAGTTTCGCGGGCATCGGCTTGGGGCTGGGCGGGGCGGCGATGTCAGGCGTCTGCGCAAGGATTTCGACCGATCGTTCGGCCGCGCCCGAGGCGCGCATCGCATCGCCCATCACTTCGGCCACGGTCGCAAAACCGCCGACGCCGAACACCGCAAGCAGTACGAACTGCATGAAGGCGCCGACTGTCATCGCGCCGGATTGCACTTCCAGCGCGCCGATCCAGATGACGCCGGTGACGCCCGCGAACATCAGCGCGATGATAATGCCGGTAAGCCAGGCGCGTGCGCCGATGCGGGCGAGCGCCGCCTTGAACGCCGCTTCGATGGTGGAGCGGAAGCGCATTTCGCGTTCCTTCTCCATGCCATAGGCCTGCACGAGATCGATCGCGTCGATGGTTTCGGTCGCTTCGGCGGCTGCATCCGCGATGCGATCCTGCGCGGTGACCGAAAGCTTGCGCACACGGCGCCCCATGGCGAGGATCGGCAGGATCAGCACCGGCGCCAGAACGAACAGGATGCCGGTCAGCTTCCATGACGTGATGAACATCAGGATCAGAGCGCCGACAGACGTCACGAAGGAGCGGACCGCCATGGAAAAGGTCGAGCCAAAGAACGTCTCGATCAGCGTGACGTCGGCCGTGAGCCGCGAGACCGCCTCGCCTGTCTTCAGCTTCGAGAAATAGGCGGGTGAAAGCGACATCAGCCGCGCATAAACATCGCCACGCAGATCAGCCGCCAGTCGTTCGCCGAAACGCGAGAAGAAATAGAAGCGGACGGCGGAGGCGACGCCCAGCGCAAGAGCAATCGCGATCATCGCGCTAAAGCCGGCATTGATCAGCGCGGGGTCGAAGCTCTGGAAGGCGTTGTTGCCCAGCCACTGCACCGGAAAAGTGATCGCGAGGTTCAGGACGGCGGCGACGAAGAGGAAAATCACGGCCAGCACGGCAGTGGTTCGCTGCCGCTTCACATACGGCGCCAGTTTGAGTAACGGCCCCAGGGATTTCGACTTCTGCCGTTCGGGGCCGCCCTCGCCCCAGCGCTGCGCCCCAGCCGTGCGGTCGAAGCTGGCGCTGCCCGCGCTGCTGCTGGATTGGCTGGTTCCGTCACTCATTTAGCCCTCAAAAACCGCTATTTCTGGCAGTCTGGCGGCCAAGCTTGCCAGCAAAGCCGCCTTCGGGTATGAGCCCCGCTCCCGAATTCAGCAAGGCTCCCCGGGCGTTAACGCCAGACGGACCCTCGCGCAGCCGCCAGAGACTTCCGATGAAGAAAGAAGGCCATCCCGACTATCACCTCATCAACGTGGTGATGACGGACGGGACCGAGTATCAGACGCGCTCCTGCATGGGCAAAGCCGGCGACACGCTGTCGCTCGACATCGACCCGAAATCGCACCCGGCCTGGACCGGCGGCGCAGCGCAGACGCTGGACCGCGGCGGCCGCCTGTCGCGCTTCAAGGACAAGTTCAAGGGTTTCGTGAAATCCTGATCGCCCTGCGATCCCGACGGAACACGAACCTAATCGAACACTGGGAAGGCCCGCCGGAGACGGCGGGCTTTCTAATTTCAGCCTCCCGTTTCGGGTAACATCCGGCTTCGTTGCACCCCCCAGCATCACGCGCTAGCGTTCGCGCCTCCGGGGACAGGACATGGCCGACGCGCCGTCAGGGTCAAAACGCCGGCTGCTGCTGGCCTATGCCGATAGCAGCGCCCACCTCGTCGCGCCGCTGCGCAGCGCCTTTGAGGCCGCCGGATTCACGACGCAGATCGCGCCCGCCGACCCGACCGAAGCCGCCGCGGCCATCGATGCGGCCAACGCCGTCATCGTGTGCTGGACGCCCGCCGCGGTCGCCAGCGATATCGTCAACCTTCAGGCCGCACGGGCGCAGAAGGCGCGCAAGTTGGCAGCCATTCTGCTCGCCCCCTGCTCGCCACCTGCAAACCTTGGTGGGCGCTTCAGACTGGCGGACCTTTCAGGCTGGCGGGGCGACCCGACGGACAAGGAGTTCATAACGCTCGTCCACGCGCTGCACGGCCGCCTGTCCGGCAGGTTGTTCAGCGGCGCTGTGTGGAGCTCGCCCCTGTCATGGGGCGGCGCTGGCGCCGTGACGCTGGGCGCGGTCGCATTGATCACGAATTTCGGAGACATGCGGCAGACGGTTGATGGCTTTCTCAATCCGGCGGCGTCCGAGAAAGCGCTGACCGCCACGGACGCGAAGGTCGAGGAAGTGCTGACGCTGCTGAAGCAGAAGTCGCCGCAGCCGTTGAGCGCCGACGCAGAAGCCGCCATGCGCGAGAGTATCGAGCGCCTGCTGTCCGCCCAGTCAGGCGCGCGCGGCGAAGCAGCCGACAGGCTGGCCGCTGGCGATATCGAAGGGGCGCTTGCGGATCTCAACACGGCGGCGCTGGAAGGCGAAAAGGCGGCCGCTGGCCTTTCAGAAACCTGGCAGGAAATCGGCGCCCTCGCCTACGCCACACGCACCTTCGATGCGATTGATGCCTACGAGCGGGCCGTGCAGCTGGCGCCGAAGGACTATGTCGCCCGCAGCCAGCTCGGCAGCCTGTACATCAGGGCGGGCTTCCTCAACGAAGCCACCGAGGCCTTCCAGTTCATCTACCAGAATGCCGACGACACCGTCATGTATGCCATCGCATCCGGCAATCTTGGCGTTATTGACATGACGCGCGGCGACTTCGAGAGCGCTGAACTTCATTTCAACGAAGCGCTGCAGTTCAACGAGACAACCGGAAACGTGCAGGGACAGGCGAGCGATCTGGGCGACCTCGGCGAACTTGCGCGCATACGCAAACAGTACGGCGTCGCCGAGACGCGCTTCAGGAAATCGATGGCGCTATACGTCCAGGTTGGCGACACCGAGGGCGAAGCCGTTGCGCAAGCGAGGCTTGGCGCCGTGGCGCGCGACCGCGGGAAGCGACCCGACGCCATTGCCGCCTTCAAGCGCGCGCTCGATCTTTCCACCAGCATCGACGACGTTATCGGACAATCATTCGCCTTGAGCGGGCTTGGCGATGTCGAGTTCGACAGCGGCAATCTGGCTGCGGCCCGCACCTACTACGAGCAAAGCCTCGCGGCGGCGGCAAAGGTCAGCGCCAGCGAGAATGAGGCGGTTGCGCTTGAGGGCCTTGGCGACGTTGCAGAGAAGCAGAACGACAAGACGCGGGCGATCGCGCACTATCTCGACGCTTCTTCGATCTATTCGAACATGGGCATCGCTGCTGACGTGAGCAGGCTGGACGCGAAAATGGTGCGAAACGGCGCTGCGCCCTCACCGGAAGGCGCAGAGCACTAGCCTAGCGGCGCCAGACCGACAGTGGATCGAACGCACCGCCTTCGGCAGCCTGACGCAAACGGTCGATCTGCTTCATGACGTGGTTGTCGGCTGGCTGGGGGCTTTCCGAGAAAAGCGTCGAGTCGAAACGCCAGACGCGCTCGTAGAGGGCGCGCGAACGATCGACGAGGGCCATCAGCGGCGCCGGCATCACGGCGCGATCGCACGGATGCGGTTCGCCGGGCTTCGCGATGCGGTATTTTTCGTCGCCTGCCTCGTCGACCTTCATGTCCTTTTCGCGGACGGCGCGCTGCACGACCAGCCACGAGGCGGCCTGCATCAGACGCGTGGTCACTTCCATGCTCTCTGCGGCGTAGACCAGCGCGAGCTCACGGTTAAGCTTGCGGGAATCCGTGCGGCCGGGACCATCAAGGTAGGTGGCGGCTTCCTCAACGAGGGACATGCCCTCCTTGAACAGTCGGTCGAACATTTCGGATCCGGCAAATTCCACCACCCGGCGCTTCCAGTCGTCGCGCATTGGGTCGGTAGATTGCATCGCGTCGCGCATTATACCCTCAAAAATACATCCGTCCGGCGAGCAGTCTCGTCCCGAGACCTTGCACAAGCCTTATTAACGGCAACCCCATGGTTCGTTCCGGTATCACGCAAATCTCTTGCCGCTTTCCGAGCCGCCCGTTTCGGCTGGCTTCCATCACGACTTGAAGAAGGCCGCCTCGGCCGCCTTTCGTGTCGCTTCCTTCTTCACAATCATGGATTCGCAGGCCGATATCTCGCCCTTGAGGGCCTCGATCCGGTCTTTCAGATCCTGAATCGACATGTCGTCCAGCGACCGTTTCACCGCCGTTCTGATGGGCTCTTCGTCGAATGTCATGGCCGTGTCTCCTCGGTTCTGACCTGCCGCTAGTCCTTTCCCCTTCTTGACCGCGTGGCCTGCACGCGCCCAAGAAGCCGCAGCCCCTTTTCATGATTAAAACCCGGGATGCGCCAAATGTCCAAACCGATGATGACTGCGGTGAAGTCCGTGGTGGGACAGCCTCTGGTCCTGCATGAGATCGAAAAACCCTCGCCCGGCCCGGGTCAGGTGCTGATCCGGGTGCGCGCGGCGGGGGTAAACCGTCCCGACCTCGTCCAGCGCGCCGGCAAGTATCCGCCTCCTCCGGGCGCGCCGGATACGCTGGGCCTGGAGGTTGCCGGCGATATCGAGGCCGTCGGCCCAGGCGTCGCTCGCTGGAAGGGCGGGGAAAAAGTCTGCGCGCTCGTGCCGGGCGGCGGCTATGCCACGTATGCGCTGGCGCATGAGGGGTCGGCGATGCCTGTCCCAGAACCTCTGAGCTATGAGGAAGCAGCGGGGTTGCCTGAAACGGTGCTGACGGTCTGGAACAACGTGTTCGAGATGGGGAAACTCAAGCCGGGCGAGACGCTGCTGATCCATGGCGGGGCGAGCGGCATCGGCACAACGGCGATCCAGATCGCCAAGGCCTGGGGCGCAACGGTCTATGCGACGGCGGGCACGGACGAGAAATGCAGGCTGTGCGAGAAGCTCGGCGCGACACGCGGCATCAACTACAAGACCGAAGACTTCGAAGCGGTCATGCGCGATGCGGGCGGCGTCGATGTGATCCTCGACATGGTCGGCAAGCCATACTTCGACAAGAACCTCACCATCCTCAAGGATCTGGGTCGCCTCTGCTACATCGCCTTCCTTCAGGGCTCGAAGATTGAAGGCGACCTGCTCCGCCTCATGATGAAGCGCATCTCGGTGATGGGCTCGACGCTGCGCATCCGCACAGATGACTACAAGGGCATGCTGGCCAAGGGCGTCGTCGAAAACGTCTGGCCGATGATCAAATCGGGCCAGTTCCGCCCCCTGGTGAGCGGCACGTTTACCCTAGCGGAAGCCGATGCGGCCCACGCAAAAATGGATTCCAGCGACCACGCGGGAAAAATAATTCTGCAGGTTAGCTGATAAGTCGCTGATTCTAGGCGTTCAGGGGTTGTCATTCCGGGTTCACAACCCGGAAAACCTGAACTATATCAGCCTCGCTCAGGACTTTTTCTTCTTCTCGACAATTCCGAGAAACCCGGCCCTAGCGCCGGGTTTTTCGTTTTCAGCATCTACCGAGGCGACCATGGCCAAGATTCTCATGCCCAAAGCGACAGCCGTCTGGCTGATCGACAACACCACGCTCACCTTCGAGCAGATCGCGGAATTCTGCGAACTGCATCCGCTTGAGGTCAAAGGCATCGCCGATGGCGAAGTCGCGGAGAACATGCGTGGCGCCGACCCCGTCGCATCGGGCGAGCTGACCCGCGAAGAGATCGCGAAGGGTGAAGAAGACAAGACCTACACCCTGCAGATGCCCCCGATGAAACACGCCAACGTGCCGGAGGCCAAGAAGAAGGGCGCCCGCTTCACGCCGGTCTCGCGCCGCAAGGATCGCCCGGACGCCATCGCATGGTTCCTGCGCCACCACCCGGAAATCACCGACGCGCAGATCTCGCGCCTGATCGGCACGACGAAGTCGACGATCGAATCCGTGCGCTCGCGCCAGCACTGGAATGCGACCAACCTCAAGCCGGTCGATCCCGTGACGCTGGGCCTCTGCACGCAGATCGAACTCGATGCGATCGTGTCGAAAGCAGCTGCGAAACGTACGCAGTCGCGCGACGAGAAAGATGCGCGCCTTGCCGGCCCGACGCTGCGCAAGGTTGTCACGCCGACGGCAGCCGATCCGTCGGTTGAAACATCCGAGGATGGCGACGAGCCCAAGCGCGACAAGATCACGGCCGAGCAGCTGTTCGCCAACTTCGGCAAGAACAAGCCTGCTGACGAGTAGCTAGTCTTCCGCCGGATAGGCCGGGCCGTCATCGCTGGCGCGCTCGGCTGCCGGTGTGTTGGGATGCACAGGCCTTGGCGCGGGCGCAGCCCTGCCCGCCAGCGCATCCTCGATACCTTCCAGCCTGTCGTGCGACCGGTTCAGGGCGACCAGTATATCCGCCATCATGCGCAGGCCGAGCCAGATGGCGAACGGCACGGCAATGCCAAAGGCAAGCTGCAACCCCGCCACGACATAGTGTTCGGCAACCACACTGCCGACGGCCAGGAACAGCATCACGACGGAGGTAAGCGCCAGAAATCCGCCTGCGAGCGCGAGCGCAGACCGCAACAGGCTCGGCGATACGGGTTGTTCGTTGTCCCAGAGGCCTCGCATCGATACTCCCTCGTCCGCCGAATACACGCCCCTGCGCAGCACATTCGCGCGCCCGCGCGGGACGTCAATCTCGAGTTGGGGGATGCTTGCCGATATCGGCGCGCGCCACGCAATAACTGGCAAGCGCGCGCCTGAAAAACCGGGAGGTAGTGAATCCGCGCGTGGACGCGCGGGTGGCCAGCCTAGTTCGTTCTAAGCTGGGCGATCTCGTCCTTTATTCGAAGCTTCTTCCGTTTCAGTTCGTGTACGCGCAGGTCGTCGCCTGCCGGATGTTTCAACTCTGCCGCGATTGCCGCCTCAAGGCGTTTGTGGCGTTCACTCAACTCCCGAACGCGTGCTTCCTGGCTCATATAGGGCATCTCCTTTTCAGAGGCCGCCCAGACCTTGTCCGCAAAGGGATTTCAGCCCGGCATCGACCTACCCCGACCGCGAGCGGAAGGGCTGCGTCCGCCACGGTCCCGACGGAGAATCGGGAGATCCGCGCGGCTCGCTGACCAGCCGCAACGAGAAATGAACCACGAAGAAATTCGCGCGTCACGCCTTGAAAGCGGTGAAATCTCGCTCCTCATGAAAAAATATCAATCCGCCTCCGGCACAACGCTCGCCGCCCATACGTAAGGCGTCGCGAAGACGCTTTCAGGGCTCGACGCCGCCTTCACGGACTCCTCCGAATTTGATATTGCGGGCGCCGGCGGGAGGGCAGACGGGCGATGAGTCCGTGGAAAGGGCTCTCGCGGTCCAACGCAATGAATCGCGGCGGAATCCGGAAGTGATGCGGCGTAGAGCAGAACAGGAGTCGGGGGGGGCGACGGATATCTTGTG
>CALMWO010000532.1 GCA_937873805.1 uncultured Hyphomonadaceae bacterium | reverse complement strand
AGGGCGATGCGTGCGGTGCTGGCGGCGAATGGCGCGTGCGTCTAGGCTGGGCGCGTCCTCGAGAGGGATTGATGAAGATCTTTTCGGCAGTTGCGCTCGTCTGGCTGCTTGCAGCGCCTGTCCATGCCCAGCGCGGCGCGGTGTCGGCTGATCTGTCGCCGGAAGCTGCGGGCGAGGCGTTCAAAAGCGCGGTGACGAATGTGTGCGTGCCCGCCGTGACAGGCGTTGGCGTGAGCGGATTGTCAGCAGCGCAGCGCGGAAGCCTTCAGCCGACCAATGACGCGGAGACGCGGCGACAGGCAGGCGCCGGGCCAGACGAGACGGTGTGGGATGTGATGGACGGCAAGGGCGTCGTCACCGTGCGCGAGAAGGCGGGGCGCTGCGTCGTGTCGGTCTACGGGCCAGCTGCGGCGGCGACCGTGATGAGCGTGGGACAGGGTCTTGCGGGTGCATCGGGCTTCGAGCGGCTGGCCGGCGGCGCAGGCGGGATTGGCCAGACACTGTCGGGTTCCTCGAACGGCAAGCGCGTGATGGTGCAGCTGAACGGCTCGGAGCCGGGAATGGCCGGGCACCAGTCACGCTTCAGCGTGGTGACGGCGACCGTGTTCGTCGCGCAATAAGTGTGAGCGCGCGGGCGGCGCATGGGCAACACGATCATGATCATCGCCTGGGCCGGAGCTGTGCTCTGGCCAGCGGCGATTCTTTTCGGACTGTGGCGCGGCATCAAGACGGGACGTGGACCGGGCTGGCTTGGCTGGACTGCGATCGTGCTGGTCACGGCGGCTTGGGGGCTCGGCATCCGGGCATTCCTGTGGGAGCCGGGGACGCTGGTGGTGCGCCGCGTCGAGGTGGTGAGCCCGATGTGGAAGGGCGAGCCGCTACGCGTTGGCATACTGTCCGACATTCACGGCGCGGGACCTCACATGAGCCTGGCGCGGATCGAGGCAATCATCTCAGAGCTGAATGCCGAACGGCCGGATATCATCTTGCTGCTTGGCGATTTCGCGCCCGGTCATGTGCCTGCTTCGGAACGTAGCGCGGAGGAGCGGGCGGCTGTGATGGCGACGCTGCCGCCGCTGGCGAAGTTGAGGGCGCCGCTAGGCGTGTGGTCGGTGCTTGGCAATCACGACTGGTGGTATGATGGCGAGGCGATCGAGAAGGGCCTCGAAGCCATCGGTGTGAAGGTGCTCGAGAACGAGCGGGTCCGCATCGACCGGGCAGGGGGAGCGTTCTGGCTGGGCGGGCTGGCGGACTATGAATCCCTGCGCGCAAAGCCTTCCTACGGCGAGACGCTGGCCGATCTGTCGGACGGCGATCCGGTTGTGGTGATGTCCCACTGGCCCGATGCGTTCGCGACGGCGCCGGATCGGGTGGCGATCACTTTTGCGGGGCATAGCCATTGCGGGCAGGTGAACCTGCCTGTCTTCGGGCGGCTGATGCATGCCTCGGCGGGGTCCGAGAAATGGCCGTGTGGGCTCTACAGCAACGGGCAGGGGCGGCTTTACGTGAGCGGCGGGGTGGGGGTGTCGCTTGTGCCGGTGAGGTTCCTGCAGCCCCCTGAAATCGCGGTGGTAACCCTGCGGGCCGATTGATTTGGGGGCTGGGCCGGGTCTGGCCAAATCGCCGCCTTTACAGGGGTTTCCAGCCTGATAGACCGGCGCGCGATACAGGAGTCACCCGTGGCCGACACGCTCAATTTCTCGCTGGTTTCGCCCGAGCGCGAGCTGTTCTCTGGCGAAGTGAACCAGGTCGACGCTCCGGGCGTCGAAGGTGAGTTCGGCGTGCTGCCGAAACACGCTCCGTTCATGACCGTGCTGAAGCCGGGCGTGGTGCGTATCCATGAAGCTTCGGGCGTGACCCCGGTGTTCGTGCGCGGCGGCTTTGCCGACGTGACGCCTGCCGGCCTCACCATTCTCGCCGAAGAAGCGGTGCGCCTGTCTGACGTGAACATTGGTTCGCTGGACGCGGAGATCACCAAGGTGAAATCCGACGCGAACGATCCGGGCGATGAAGCGCGCCGCAAGCGTGCATCCGAACGTCTGGTTTATCTGGAAGCGCTGCGGGCGGCTGTCGGTTCGACGGCAGCGCACTAATCGCTGACTAGACGGGCTCTGCCCATTTCGCGAAGCGCTTCGCGACTTCCTCGTACACGGCAGCCTTGAACGGAATGACGAGGCCGGGCGCTTCGGCGAGGTTCGCCCATTTCCAGGCGTCGAATTCCGGTGTGTGGTCGTCGAGGCGGAAATCCGTGTCGGAGCCGGTGAAGCGGTAGGCGAACCATTTCTGGCGCTGGCCGAAATAGGGGCCGGTGAGCTTCTGCTTCAGGGCAGGCGGGAAATCGTAGAACAGCCAGGGTTCGAGCTCTTCAAGCAGTTCGACGTGCTTGGTGTTGATACCGGTTTCTTCGCCGAGTTCGCGCAGCGCAGCGATGGCGGGCGTCTCGCCGCGATCGATCCCGCCCTGCGGCATCTGCCAGGCGTAGCGGACATCGTCCTTGCGCACGCCAGCACGGCGGCCAAGCCAGAGATGGCCCTTCTTCGAGAAGATGGCGAGGCCGACATTGGGCCGGTAGAGCGATGGATCGCGCCCGCCCTGTTCGGGTTGGGCGTGGTAGGTCACGACTTGGCGGAGCGCGCAGTTACGCCGGCCGAAGCAGAGGCGGGGGCGAGCTGATAGCCCTTGGCCTTCAGGCCTTCGGCCCACAGGCGGAACTGCTCGATCGTGACCGGGTAGGCGAAGCCGACGCCGATGGCCTTGCCGTTCTGGATGGCGAGGGCCTCAAGGGCGAGCAGTTCGCGGTCGATCGCATCGGCCGACAGCTCGGCGTCGACGATGCGGTCAGCGACGGTGAAGTCGAGGCCGGTCTGGTTTGCGGCTTGCGGCAGGACCGAGCGGGCGGCGGCGCCATCGTGCAGGAAGACGAGGCCGCGATCCTTGAGGGCCTTCATCACCGGCGTCGCGGCGGCGGCGTCGGTGGCAAAGCGGGCGCCCTGATAGTTGGTGACGCCGAAATAGCCGGTCGCCTTGCCCATCAGGATGTTGAGACGGCGCAGGTTCTCTTCCGCCTTGGCGCTGGTCAGCAGCGTGTGCGGGCCGGAGTCCACGTTCGGGTAATCGTAGGCTTCCATCGGCAGTTCGAGCAGGACTTCGTGGCCGGCGGCGCGGGCCTTGTTGATCCAGCCCTGCAGGTCGTTGGCGTAGGGCACGAACGACAGGGTGACTTCGGGCGGCAGTTCGTTGATCGCAGCCAGCGTGTGCTTCTGCGTCATGCCAAGGCCGCCGACGATCAGCGAGACGCGCGGCGTGCCGGCGATGGCAGTGAAGGGGCGGGCATAGGCTTCGGCGGGCGAGCGGCCATCGGGCCCCATTTTCGGCAGGTCGCCGACGGCGGTGCGCTCGAAGAAGCCGTGCGCCTGCGCATCCCAGACGAAGTGTCGGTCG
>CALMWO010000531.1 GCA_937873805.1 uncultured Hyphomonadaceae bacterium | reverse complement strand
CTGGACCCCGGCCTTCGCCGGGGACGCGGGCGACGGGATTGCGCTTCAACGTGGGCGCTCTAGCTTGCGGCCATGTTCACCCACCGCCTCGCCACCGAAGCCGATCTGCCCGCCATCAAGGCGCTGATGGATATCGCCATCGCCGAGCACCTGAAGGATTTCCTCGATCCCGCGCAGGTCGAACTTTCAAAGTCCATCATGGGCCTCGACACGCAGCTGATCGCAGACCGCACCTATTTCCTTGTCGAAGAAAGTGGCCGCCCCGGTGAATCAAGATTGGCCGGCTGTGGCGGCTGGTCCCGCCGCGCCACGCTCTATGGCGGCGACCACTCGACCAGCCAGCGCGACGCAGCCCTGCTGGATATGGCGAAAGACGCCGCCCGCGTTCGCGCCATGTACACCCACCCGGATTTCAAGCGTCGCGGCGTCGGTCGGCTGATCCTCGACATCTGCGAAGGCGCTGCCCGTGACGCGGGGTTCAAGGCGGTTGAGCTCATGGCCACCATGTCGGGCGAGCCGCTCTACCGCGCCTGCGGGTATCACGACATCCAGCGCATCATCGCGGCCTCGAAGGACGGCGTCGATGTGCCCGGCGTCCGCATGGGCAAGGCGCTTTGATCGCGTAAGGCGATTGCGAGGTTGCCGCCGACGCCTGCAAACGCCATCTTGCCGCCATGCCTTATGACGCTTCTGAAATTCCAGCCTCGCCCGCCAAACAGCCGCCGATCTTCAACGCCCCGCTGATTGTCGTGGTCATGTCGCTGCTGCTGGTCGCGCTCTACGCCGCCTTTGCCTTCGCGCCTTTCGCAGACCAGCAGGCCGCGCTCTACGACTTCGCGCTCGCACCGGAGCGGTTCTGGGCGCCGGCTGGCTCCACGCGGGTTTACCCGGACGCGCTCTCCGGCCTCCTCACACTGGCCTCCACCGCGCTGCTCCATGGCGACTGGATGCACGTCATCGTCAACGCGCTGATGCTGCTGGCGTTCGGCACGCCCGTCGCCCGCACCTTCGGTAAGGGCCCTGCCGCGTGGGGCCTCTGGATGGTCGTGTTTCTTGGCTCCGTCATCGCAGGCTCGGCGCTCTATCTCGCCTTCGCGACAGTCGAAAGGCCGTACGCCGTGGGCGCCTCGGGCGGCACATCCGGCCTCGTCGCCGCCGCCTTCCTGCTCGATCCCTACGGCATGAAGCGAAAGCTGTGGGACAAGGAGTTCCTGAAATTCACCTTCGCCTTCGGGCTCGCCAATGCGGTGCTGACATTTGTGGCGCCCAGCCTTCTCGGCATGGGTCTGGCTTGGGAAGCGCATCTGGGGGGCTATATAGCAGGTGCAGTCCTTATGGCGGTGCTTCCCGTCAAAGGTTACCGGCTTGAATCATGACGAAACGGCGCCCGCCTCATTCGGGCCGCGTTCATGTGGGAAGGCCGTATATCGCGACGTTGATGGGATCGCCGGTTTTGCGATCCGTCCTGGACGGAGTTTGAGATGAGACTTCTTGCCCTGGCCGCGACTGCCATGCTGGCTGTGTGCGCAGCCTCTGCCGACACTGCCAAGGACGGCGCCATTCAGGTGACGCCGGGCAAGTGGAAGTGGAAGCAGGAAACCAACATCATGGCGATCCCGCTCAACGAGGAAAACCTCGAATGCCTGATCCCCGAGAAGGCGCGCATCACGCTGTCGAAGCTGGCGCGCGATCTTGAGGAGGGCTGCAAGGTCGACAACGTCAAACCGATCTCGGGCGGCTTCTCGTTCAAGCTGATCTGCGAAGGCAAGACGACCGGCACCGCGGAAGCGACGCTCACGCACACGCCGAAATCGATGACGATCCGCGCCAAGGGCTCGGCCAATCTCGGCTTCATCCCCGCCGGCTTCTCGATGAACGCAGACGCCACCTATATCGGCGATTGCACCCCCGCCGAAGTGGCGAAGGAAAAAGAGCGCTGGCTGAAAGACAATCCCGGCGGTGTGTCGAAGCCTTAGACGGCTTCAACCTCAGAAACACGAACGCCCCGCAGGTGAAGCTGCGGGGCGTTGTTCATTTCAGCGCATGCGTTCCTAGAACGAATACGTCACGCCAGCCTGCACAACCGGATAGATTTCGTAGTCGCTGATATCGTCTTCCAGGTTCTGCTCCTCAATCGCCAGCTGCGCCTGGAAGTTAGAATCGTTCGACAGCGTGCCGCCGCTCGACGTCATGCTGACGTCAGGCGATCCCGTGAACATCGCGCCCACGATGAACTTGAAGCCGAGCCCCGGTCCCGAGTTCTGGAAGGTCGAGTCCCAGCCAATGCCAACGAACGGCGCTGTATCTTCGAGAGCCGCGTTCGCGCGCAGCGTGCCGACCTGCGCAGGCGTGAATGTCTGGTTGCCCACATCAACGTTCTGCGTCGGCCGCGCCGTAAGATCGAGCGACTTTTCGCCGAAGTAAGCGCCCGCAGTTACGATGAAGCTGTTCGCGAAGGG
>CALMWO010000530.1 GCA_937873805.1 uncultured Hyphomonadaceae bacterium | reverse complement strand
TCAGGTCAGGGCTCAGGTCAGGGCTCAGGTCGGGGCTCAGGTCGGGGATCAGGTCGGGGCTGCCGTATACGGATCGCATGAAGCATCATGGATGGGATTTTACGATTTTTTCCGACGCCACTTTGGGCTGGCGGAGAAGGCATCTGGCCTTGCAGAAATCACGCAAACATGCGGATGGGTTTGGCCGTTCTCAGGCGCGGTCATAATCACGGATCGCCCGTCCGTTATTGCCCTTGACGGCGAGAAGCGCCTGCATTGCGCGACCGGGCCAGCAATCAAATATCGCGATGGCTTTGTTGTCTACGCATGGCATGGCGTTCGTATCCCTGATGATTGGATCGGCGGAGGGCTTGATGCAAAAACTGCTGTGACGTGGCCCAACGTCGAGCAGCGCCGCGCGGCTATTGAAATCCTCGGCTGGCAGAACGTTCTCAGCGCGCTAGACGCTAAATCTCTTGGCGGCAATCCCGACCCGAAAATCGGCGAGCTTATCGAGGTCCAACTCCCGTTTGAAGATGACAATGGCAACGCTACGACCAGCGCGCTTTTCCTGAAAGCCCAATGCGGCACAGGCCGGACGATCTTCGAGGCTGTTGATCCCGATGAGATCGACCTTGACCCGCGTTTTGACCCGGCATGGTGCGCGCAAGCGTGGCGTGACGGATACTCTCCAGCCGATTGGCTCCCCCCTTCGTTCAGAACCTGAAAGGATCAGAAATGGAACGATTTTCCCAAGGCGAACTGACGTTCGTCAAACTCCCCGAAGATGCCGACATGAGCGGCAAAGCGTTTGCAGATACCGCAACCGATGGCCGCTGGATCATCGGTCATTCTGAAACGGGCCACCATCACGTCATGGATCGTGCACCGGTTCAGATTGTGGAACGCTACAACGCCCCGATTGGCGTCCGCATTCTGCGCCTGATCGTGGCGGAGCCGGTGGCTTGCGAACACCTGCGCAGCTTCGATACCCATGCTCCGGTCAACCTTTCGCCGGGTAAATGGGAGGTCCGCACCGCCCGTGAATATGACCCGCTGGCGAAGATCGCCCGCCGTGTCGCTGACTAGCACCGCTAACCCCAAACCTCGCACGTCCCTTCCCCAAGTGCGTAGCGAGGAAGCCCCGGCTGGCAGGTTCCACAGGCGAACCACAACCCACATGAGCCAGCCGGGGCACCAATTCAGGAGACGAGAGTGGAAATCCGCACGATCAAAGACGATGAGCAAGTGACCGAGACCGGCGCGTATCGCATGTCGATGGCGCTCTATCACTCCCAGAAGGTCTGCCCCGGCCCGTCGATATCCTCATCCGGCATTCGCAAGATCGTTGCGGAAAGCCCGTGGCACTTCTGGTCGCAATGGGAGGTAAACCCGGACCGCTATGAGGATGCCGAGGAAAGCGCCGCTCTGATCCTTGGGAAAGCCGCGCACTCGCTGATCCTTGGCGACGAGATATTCGACGAGCACTTCGCCTTTGTGCCGAAGGACGCACCGAAGCGCCCAACAGCTACGCAGAGTGCTGCGTTCGAGAAGAACGGCTTCTGGAGCGATGCCGCCAAGGATGGCGCCGTGTGGTGGGCTGAGTTCGAAGCCAAGGCGGCCGGTCGGTTGCTGCTGAACGAAACTCAGGTCGAGCACATCATGCACATGTCCGAGAACCTGAGACGCTGCCCCGAGGCGATCGAGGCGCTGACCGGAGGTCTGACCGAGGTCAGCATGATCTGGCAGGATGAGATCACCGGCGTTTGGCTCAAGGCCCGCCCCGATGTGATCCCAGACAACGGCTTTGACTTTGGCGACCTGAAGACGTTCGCGCCCCGCACCAAGAGCATTCAGCGCGCGGTGCATCAGGCGATCACCGACAACGGCTATGCGATGCAGATGGCGTTGGCGATCATGGGTGCCGAGGCGGTGTTCGGTACGACCGCTCAGGAATGCGTTCTCGTCATGGCGCAGTCGAACCCGCCATATACCATCACCCCGGTCAGGCTGGACGAGGACGCCCTATATTACGCGAAGTGCTTGGCGCGAAAAGGGATCGATACCTTCTCCAAGTGCCTTGAGACGGGCCATTGGCCGATGCCTGTCGAGGGCATCATGACCTACTCCCTGCCAGAGAGCATGCAGCACCGCTACGGCGAGATGCAGTTCAAAGGCGAAATCCCGAGCCTTGAAAGGAATGCGGCGTGAACGACTTGACCATAGAAGAACGCATCGCGGCGAAGACCGACTTGACCATCGCCGGCGCAACGGCGGTATCGTCGGAAGTCGGCGGCCTGTCATTCAAAGACATGGGGCAGGTCATGGAGTTCGCGAAACTCATGGCCGTCGCCGGTCAAGCGGTGCCGAAGCACCTGCGGGCCGCACCGGGCGCTTGCCTCGCAGTCTCGCTGCAAGCGTTGAACTGGCGGATGGATCCGTTTGCGGTGGCGAACAAGTCCTATGCCGTGAATGACCGGATCGCTTACGAGGCGCAGCTCATCCATGCCGTGATCGAGCAGCGCGCACCGATCAAGGGCCGGATCAAGGGTGCACCAGAGGGCGAGGGCCAGAAACGGAAGTGGCGCCTGTGGTGCGAGACGGACGATGGCGACCGGATCGACTACGAAGGCCCGGAGATTGGCAACATCAAGACGAAGAACTCGCCGCTCTGGACCGCCGACCCAGATCAGCAGCTTTGGTACTACTCCGTCCGCGCCATGTGCCGCCGCCACTTCCCTGATGTGATCCTTGGCGTTTACGAGAAGGAAGAACTCGCATCAGATACCATGCGCGACGTGACCCCGGAGGCGCAGCGCACCAAGCCTAACCTGGCTCAGCGCTTGGCCGCCCCTTCCGAACCCGCGCCAGAGCCGCAGGGGAGCGCGCCACAGGGCGATGTGATCGACAGGCAGGCTCGGGAGGCGGAAGCGGAAGATGCCGACGCTGAGGCCGCGTTCATAGCGCTGGCGGCGGAAGGCGGGCCGGGCAGCATGGCATGGGACAAAGGCGTGGCCGCTTTCGAAGATGGCAAGTCGATCACGTCATGCCCCTACGAGCCAGATGAGGCGAAGTCCGATGCCGAAGACTGGTGCGGCGGCTGGTGCGGCGCCGAGAGGGCTGCGCAATGATCACGATCATCGTTCCAGCATGGCTGGTATGGACCTTTATCGTGATGTGCGGGCTGCAAGTTGTGCTGGCCGTCGCCGCAGTGGTTCTGAACCGTCTGATTGATCGCGAGAATAAAAAGCTTGCGAGATTGATGTCCCAGATTGGGCAGGGTGACTGACATGAAGCACATGACCTTGGCCGAGGCAGAAGAACTGATCGTTGAACGCATGTATGGCACAGGCGAGAAGATCAACGACACGCGCTACGAGGGCGGCGTCTTCGATGTGGACATGGTGGAGGCGCGGCAAGAGGTTGATGCCTTCATCGCCACGCTCGACCGCGAGATCGACCCCATGAGCGTCGAGATCACCCCCGACCGGATGGACGAAATGGACATTCCGTGCGTCGCCATCACGATCAAGATCGGCGGTGCGGCATGAGGAAAGTCACTATCGACGGCGTGACTTACGATTCCGTTTCAGCCGCAGCACGCGCTTTGGACATAAACCCGAAGAAACTCCGACTGTGCCTTGATCTGGAGCCTGTAAACTTTCGCGGTCCAGTCACAATCAGAGGCACCACCTATCCATCTGTTGCGGCTGCGGCGCGAGCCATACGCATCTCCCCCACGACTATCCATGAAGCGAGGAAGGCAGGTCGACTTGATACTGTCGGGCTTGATCGTAACAGGCCGCGCCACAACGCAGATCATCGCTCAAAATACGCTACCGTCATTCCCATGATAGCGCCTCTTGCTAAGCAAGGGCTTCCAGCAACGCTCATCGCCAAGCAGATCGGCATGTGTACAGCACTGGTCGTTCACTACGCCAGCCGCGACGGTATTGAACTTGTGCCGGGGCGGAGGCAGGCATGATCGAGAACCCGCACATGCTGCCGAAGGTCAGGAGCCAAGACCTGATGGACTCCGCGCCGATGATGCCTTGCACGCTTCGCCTTGCTGGATTCGTCGGTCTGGTCTGCGCAAGCCGCGACACGAACGTTATGAACCACTTGCCAGTTCACGGTAAGGGCGTCGCAACGAAGGTATCTGCGCTTCACATGGCGTGCGGGTGTAAAGTCTGCCACGACATTCTCGACATGCGCGACCCGCGCGGCGCGATGATCCGCGAGCGCTATCCGCATGCGTTCTGGGAGCAGCTTTTCAAAGCCCATGCCGAGACGCTTTCGCGGTGGGTCGCCCTTGGCCTGATCAACGGCACAGACTGGGAGATCGTGTAATGCAGCGCGCGGCCTCGCTTGAAGAATACATCGCTTTGCGTAGCCGGGGCTGTCCGTCTGGCTGTATCGAATGGAAGGGGCCATTCACCGGCGGCATCCCGATCTATTATCTCAGGCGGCGGCATAGCGATAGTAAGCGGCTCAAAGGCACCGTTCGGCGCTACATTCTTGGCATCGCGTCACGGGCGCAAGTCGTTGTTGTGACGTGCGGAAACCCGCTCTGCATCAAAGAAAGCCACCTTAAGGCTATTCCAACTGGTCGCCCAAATATCATCCAGCCAAGGGTGAAATGCGACAACTCTACAAGGCGCTCGATATTTGGTTCTGTCCTAACTGACGAAGCGAGGCAGCAAGCCACGCGCATGCTTGCATCCGGGCAACTACAAAAAGACGTTGCCGCGCAATTAGGCGTCAGCCAGTCAACCATCAGCAGACTACAGCGTCGCGGAGATCATCATGGCAACCCATGACCGCACGATGGAAGACGTTTCGGCATACGGTAGCGACCGCTGGTGCGCTGCGAAACTTGGGCAATCACTCGACTGGTTCAAGAAGAACCGGCCCGTGCTAGAGCACGAAGGTTTCCCCGCCAAGGACAGTCTGTTCGCAATGACGCTCAAGGCCGATGTGGAAGCATTTCTTGCAAAGCGTCGCCGTGTGGCTGATCCTGACCCCACGGCGGCAGCCCAGCCGCCGAAATCAGGAGCAATACGCTATGCCCGGCCTCAAGGGGG
>CALMWO010000529.1 GCA_937873805.1 uncultured Hyphomonadaceae bacterium | reverse complement strand
TCGCGAGCCAGCCTCCGTCCACCGGCAGGATCGTACCGTGTACATAGTCTGCCGCAGCCGACGCCAGAAAGACAGCCGCTCCGCCAATGTCACGCGCATCGCCCCACCGCCCCGCCGGAATGCGCGCGAGGATATCACGGCTCCGCTGCGGATCGGCGCGCAGCGCCTCGGTGTTGTTAGTCTCGATGTATCCCGGCGCAATCGCGTTCACATTGACGCCCTTCGCCGCCCACTCATTTGCCATCAGCTTGGTGATGCCCGCGAGCCCGCTCTTCGCCGCCGTATAGCTCGGCACGCGGATACCGCCCTGGAACGACAGCAGCGACGCGATCTGCACGATCTTGCCGCGCTGGTTGTTGGCAAAACAGTGCTTCGCAAATGCCTGCGAGAGAAAAAAGACCGACTTGAGATTGGTGTCCATCACCGCATCCCAGTCTTCTTCCGTGAACTCTACCGCATCTGCCCGCCGGATGATGCCCGCATTGTTCACCAGCACGTCCGCGCGTCCCAGCGTCGCGACGGTCTCCGCAATCACGCGCGAGACCGGCTTGATGGATGATAGATCTGCACTGATCGCGACGAACTTCCGTCCCGTCGTCTTCACCAGACGTTCTGTTTCAGCAGGCGCCGTCCGCCCTACGGCAGCCACATCAGCCCCAGCCTCCGCCAGCGACACCGCAATCGCCTGTCCGATGCCGGTGTTCGCGCCGGTTACGATGGCGACCTTGCCTGTGAGAGAGAAGGGAGACGTCATGCTTGCCTCGTTGCGGCTGACATCGCGTAGCGCCTCGCTCTCCGCTGTCTCCTCTCCGCAAGGGCGGGGAGGGTGAGCATTGCATCATCCACGTCCGCCAACAGGATCGTCATTTCAACTGACAGATGTCGAGCTGGTTCATGTCCGTATAATCGAGATTCTCCCCGCCCATCGCCCAGATGAACGTGTACGAACTCGTGCCCGCGCCCATGTGGATCGACCAGGGCGGCGACATCACCGCTTCCTCGTTCGCCATTACGATGGAGCGGCTGTCTTCCGGCTCGCCCATGAAATGGAATACGCGATCGTTCGGACCCATCCCGAAATAGAGATACACTTCGGAACGGCGATCATGCAGGTGCGGCGGCATTGTGTTCCAGACGCTGCCCTGCTTCAGGATCGTCATACCCAAAAGCAGCTGGCAGGACTTCACCTTCGCCGGCACGACGAACTGATAGATCGTCCGCTCGTTCGATGTCTCCGGTGCGCCGCGCTCCAGCGGTACGGCGGTGTCGATGGAGATCTTCGCGACCTCGTAACGCGCATGCGCCGGCGTCGAGACAAGATAGAACCGCGCCGGCTTGGTCGCATCCTTCGAGCGGAACACCACCTTCTCCGATCCCATCGGAATGTAGAGCCCGTCGCGCTGCGCCAGATCGTACACCGTGCCATCGACCTCGATCGACCCTGGTCCGTCGCCCACATTGATCGCGCCGATCTCGCGCCGCTCGAGGAAGGGCTTGCCTTTCGCCGAGGCTGGCTCGGTCTGCGCCGGCAGTTCCACCGCCTGCGACACTGGCGCCGCGCCGCCCACCACCATCCGCTCGTTGTGGCAGTAGTTCAGGGAAACCTTGTCCGGATGGAACAGCCCTGTGATCAGGTAGCGGTTGCGCAGATCGTCATTGCTGGCCCCGTCCATCATGTCCGGATGGGTGGCGTGATAGGTCTTCTCGAACATCCTGCGGTCCTCCCTGGAACGCGCCTCCGCCCACGTCTGGCGCGCGGGCAAGGAAACCGGTGTCATAGACCCGCTAACAGGCCTTCCGGTCAAGCCCCATATGCGGGTCTGACAGGCCCGGTCGACGCCCGCACCACCAGCCGCGGATGAACCTCGCCGTGGCTGTCCTCCTCCAGCGGCTCCTTGGTCAGCCGGTCGCCCAGCAGGCGCACCGAAGCCATCCGCCCCGTCGCCTTGACCGGCAACAGGACGGTCGTCAGCGCCGGCCACATCCGCGAGGCGAGGGGGCTGTCGTCAAACCCCACTACCGAGACATCCTTCGCAATATCGAGTCCCGTCTCGCGGATCGCCTGGCACACGCCGGCCGCCATCTCGTCATTGCCGCAGAACACAGCCGTGGGCTTCATCGCCTGTCCCATCAGCTTGCGCCCAGCATCGACGCCCGACTGGAAGGTGTAGGCCCCGCGCAGGTCCAGCTTCTTGTCTAGCGACAACCCCGCCGCCTTCAGCCCTTCCATGAATCCTGCACGTCGTTCATGCGACGACCTGAACGTGTCTGGCCCGGACACATGCGCGATCGTCTTGTGTCCCAGCCCCGCCAGATGCTCCGCCGCCTGCCGGGCGCCCTCGCGATCATGCGTCACGATCGAATTCTCTTCATTGTCCAGCAGCACCGACGCGATCCGCACATAAGGCGTGTCCGAATCGCGTAGCAGCGCCACCAGTTCCTCATCTTCCGACACAGACGATGGCAGGATCACGCCCGCCAGCTTCTGCCGGTCGATGAAGCCCCGCACGCCGGGCAGGAAATCCTTGTCGCGCCGGTTGCATGGGTGAACCACTAGCTCCAGTCCCGATCCCCGGATGATGTCGAGAATCCCTTGCTGCGTGTCGATCACGTGCTGCGGGTTCGGATTGTCGTAGATCAGCCCCACCAGATAACTCCGCCGCGACGCCAGCCCGCGCGCCACCGGATCTGGCGCATAGCCCAGCTCTGCGATCACCGCGTCGATACGCTTGCGGGTTTCCTTGTTGACGAACGGGCTCTGGTTGATGACGCGCGACACCGTCTTCTTCGACACGTTCGCCAGTCGCGCGACGTCATTGATCGTCGGTCTTCGCCGAGGTTCGCTAGCGGCAGGCAGTGCAGCTTTGGGCGCAGGCGCCAGCTTCGTTGTCTTCTTCATGTCCCATGCATGCGCGCGCGGCGGACAACCCGTCAAGCAGGACAATCTCTGTACCGCCGGGGCCTCGCCCGGCAATCGCGGCAACGCCGTGACCATTCATTGACACCGGTAGCAATAGGCGGAACGCTCGCTAAAACCCGAGGGGTCTCAATGACCAGCTTCACCCGCCGCAACGTCCTCGCCACGCTCCCCGGCCTTGGCCTCGCCGGTTGCGCCGCCACGCCCGCGCCGGTCCCGCCGCTCTCCCGCCGCGAAGACGAACTCTCCCCCGCCGGCCTCGACTGGGCGCATCTCAAATGGCGTCGCGGCATCGAGAACCAGCGTCGCGCCGACACTGGCGACGGCACACTCCTCAACCCCATCCTCGCCGGCGATCACCCCGACCCCACCATCCTCCGCGACGGTGATCGCTGGTTGATGACGTTCTCCAGTTTCGAATCCTATCCCGGCCTCGTCATCTGGCAGAGCCGCGATCTCGTGAACTGGACGCCGCTCACCGCCGCCCTGAAGACCAACATCGGCTCCGTCTGGGCGCCCGAACTCACCAAGCACAACGGCCGCTACTTCCTCTTCATCCCCGCGCGCTTCCCGGAGAAGCG
>CALMWO010000528.1 GCA_937873805.1 uncultured Hyphomonadaceae bacterium | reverse complement strand
ACTCAAGCCTCAAGCCACTGGACACGGTGGACTTCTCAACGGACATCGAACGGGGGCAGGGTGCCTTCGACTTCAACGCGGAATGCGCGGGGATGTGCGGTGTCTGAATTTCTTAGCCAGAACAGTCCTGTCCATCCGCCGCAATAGCGGTCGGATGCGACGGGCGTTCGGCGATATTCACCGCGCCGCCACTCTCCACGGCTTCTTGTTCGCCGTTGGATCAGTAACCCATTCCATTGCGCCACCGGCGAAATCCCCGAACAACCGGAGCGGCCAATGAGTTTTCGGCAACCCCATACGGCATTGGCTGTTTGTCTGATGCGGCGTTTGCGGTAGCAACCTTAGAGCGTCTCGCCTCTTCTTTTGCTACGTCTTTCGCGATCAATTCCTTTGCCCAAGCCTTGGCGTCTTCCGGTGTCCGACCGCGAGCGGCTGGAGTAAATGTCACGGGGTTGGAGTCTGCCCGATTTGCAACCGGCGATGCGGCCGGAACTTTCAGGTTCGATGTTTGAGGCGATGCAACAGCCTGAACATTAGCCACCGGAGGAACAGCAAAGCTAATTGCCGGAGGGGTTTTGGTTTGCGGCAATCCGATGGATTGCGGGGATGGCTTCGGGCCGAGAGGAGTCATCGGCTTGGACGATGGAACCGCTGAAGCCGAGCGCCATTGTTGGCGAGCCTTTTGGGTTTTGGCGGTTGCGCTTGTCTCAAGACTCCGCTTTGCCGCCCCCATGACCCCATACTTGGCCATGTCAGCCCGCGCCTTGTCGGCGCCAGCCAGAGGAGCCACAGCGGCCGGAGCCTGAGCGCCGACACTCGCAAGGATCGGAGGAACGCCGGTCTGAACTGAAGGCGGGGCGTTCACCGCGGCGATCGACGCCGGAGGCTGGGGAATCTTGCCGAGCGCATTGCGCCATCCACCACGAGTAACACCCAGAGAAGCCGCCTCCTTGGCCATCGCCGGAGTCACCCCGCCAGCGCCAGCGGTTTTCATCCGCTCAAACAACGACTGCCGGCCAGCCCGTTGCTGCTCGCGTTGCTGGGCACCGATGCCGAACCCGCCATCAGCGGCCACCGAGCGAGCGGCGGAAACATCCTGAGCCCGGCGATCCGCAGAATTGCCGTAGATCATCGGTTGGCGGGGATTGGAGTCCAGGCGCGGGGTCTGAACTCCAGCATCAAGCCGGGGCGTGGCAGATCCGCCCACAGCAGCCACCGACTTCTTGGTTCCAAGAGGACTGCCCTCCGCGGTGTATCCGCCGATGACGTTTCCCCCGGTGTCCCGGTGGATGCCTCGCATGCCCGCAGCCACAGCCGGATCGGACTGCGAGCGGGTGTCGATTCTTCCAGCCATCGGGTTCATGTCGGCTTGCCAGTTTCTGCGCTTCATGACCGACCAATACCACCAATCGGCACGCCACAAAAACGGGCGAAGAAAAGTTCCGCCCGTTACTGAATAGGCTCGACACCATTTATTAGAATCGAGCGAAAGCGAGCAGCGATGCCAGAGCGAAAAGCCGCAAGATGCCCGATCCCATGCCAAAACGTCCAGAAAAGCCATTGTCAGTCCGTCACGCGAAATTCTGCGAAGGAATCGTTGCAGGTCTTTCAGGTAGAGAAGCTTACAAAGCCGCCGGGTACAAAGTGAGCGATAAGAGCGCCGATGAAGGGGCATCAATACTTTCAAGGAATTCCAAGGTGAAAGACCGGATTGCTGAACTCCGCGCAAGATCAGCAGAAAAAGCCGACTTTTCCCGGGATGACATGGTGCAATGGCTGGTGGATGCCTTGAAAACACCGGTGGGAGAGATCGACCAGAACCACCCACTCGCCCAAGAACTCACCACCGACGAGGTATTCGTTGAAAAGAAGGGGTCGAAGGTCATCAAGCGCCGAATCAAAACGGTGGGAAAGAATGAATGCGCCCGCCTGCTTTGCGACATGATGGGATGGAAAGCCCCTGAGAAACGCGAGATCGACCTCGGAACCAAGACGCTTGATGCCGTCCGAGAAAAAGCCTTGAGCATCGTTTCACCCCTCGCCCGCGCCATTGAATGAGCTGGGTTCCCTACAATTTTCAGACCAACCCGGACCCGATCATTGCCAAGTTCGACCGGGTGTTGCTCGATCTCTCGAAATCCAGCGACGACGAAATCCTCACCGCGGCAATGGCCAGCCCCGCGGTCCACTTCTCGCTATTCTGCCGGATCAAGGACGAAGACAACAAGATCATCAGCCCGAGGCCAAACGTGCTTCAGCTTCGAATGGCGGAAACTTACGAGACGTTGAAGAGTCTCGGCATCCGTGTGCGAATCCTGGTGACCAAGCCGCGGCGGGCAGGGTGTTCGTCGTTCGTGGAACACATCGGATACCACGACGCCATGCGCCGGCCGATTGAGGGACTGACCATCGCGGATGACAAGGAGGGCAGCAAGGCGGCAATGGCCAAGCTCCAAAGCTACGGCGAATACGATTCCTATCCGTGGAAGATCACCGTCGTTCAGGACTCCACCGCATCGATTTCATGGAGCAATGGTAGCAAGTGGACGGTGGACACGGCCCGCAACCCCGACGCCGGAGCCGGAGACACCCGGCAGTTTGGCCATATGTCGGAAACCTCGAAGTGGCCACAGACCACCACCCTGAACGACGAGCGGACGATGACATGCGCCATGCCCACGTTCTCGGGGATGGATACCACCGTTTTCAGCGAATCCACGCCTGAGAAAGCCGCTGGCTGGCAGTACAAGACCTGGGGAAAGGAAGCGATGTGGCTCGACGAGTTCATTGCCCGCTGGAAACAGGGACACCGGCCCGAGGAACAATGGATCAAGGTTTTCGCCGCATGGTTCGAGTTCGAAAAGAACTGCCGCAAGAAGCCGTGTTCGCCGGTTGAGATCCAAGAAATGCAGGACTCGCTGTCCGAGATCGAGAAAAGCGAGATCGAGAAATACAACCTCACTTGGGAACAGGTGGCGTGGAGGCGCGAGACGATCAAAAACAAGTGCGGTGGATCAGAGAAAACCTTCTCGTTCTACTACCCGAGCGACCCGGTTTCATGCTGGCTTGCTGGCGGATCGGCGCAGTTTGACATGCAACGGCTGGTTGAAATGGAGAACGTGGCCATGGGGATTGTTCCCGAGCGCGGGTATCTGGTTCCTCAATTCGACAACAAAATTGCTTTCTCCACCAAGCACGACGGCACCGGCGACATCGAGATTTGGGAGCGTCCGATTGTCGGATGCCGTTACCTCGGGGTGCTCGACCCGGCCACCGACAAGAGCCAGACGATTTCAGCGGACCCAGACCGCCATTCGATTGCCATCTGGCGGGCAGGATACCACGACACGGCGCACGATGTTTGGCGCAACGCGAAGCTCGTGGCGCGGGTGAAGGGCCCCTACTACGCCGACGGCGACGAGGTGGCGGACCACATGATTCGGCTTTCCCGATACTACGGAACCTGCCTCGTCGCCCAAGAAGTAATGTGCGGGCTCGACATCCTCAAGCGCCTGCAAGCAGCCGGAATCCCCTGCTACAAGCGCCGCCCGCTATCGGCGAGGACCAACAGCATTGTTGAGCAATTCGGGTTCAAGCTGATGTCTGGCGAGGATCGCACGGCCATCATCGACCGATACACCGCGGCAATCCGTGAGAAAGCCGTGGACGTGCATTGCCTCCACACCATCGACGAATACAAGAGCTTCATCGTCAACATCGCCAAGGGTCGGGCCGAAGCCGCTGGCGGGTGTCACGATGACGATGTGATGCGGGATTGCATGGCTTGGGAGTGCATGGAGCAGGCCACCACCTACCGGGAGCATCGCAACAAGAACACCGAACCCCGCGACAGAGGCCGCAACGGCTGGCGACAGGTCAACCGTGGATGACTTCCGCCCGTTAATCTCCGGCAATTCCATGGCATGATCCGCCCATGAACTACCCACAACTCGCCGCCAAAGCCGCAGCCGAAACCGCGCATCTTTCCGCGCTCGACGCCGTGAAGATCGATGTTTCCTCGGCAGACCACGAACTCGGGAGAAACACCCGCTGGGTTTGGGTTGGCGGGTTTGGTGACCTCAAAGTTGGCATGGCGTCCGGACAATCCGTGACGCTGGTAAACGTTCCTGATGGAACCATGCTTCCGCTGGCGATCAACAAGGTTTATCGCACCGGCACCGATGCTAACGAGGTGATCGCGCTTTTCTGATTTCGTTGACCGCGTGTTTCTCGGGACAGAGCACGCGGTTTCCCCATGGTTCCCCTCGCGTGGCTTCTGGCTGGTTGTCCGCGCGAGGGGTTTTTCGTGCCTGATCCGCCCGTTACCAGTGGCCGTGACAGCGGGCATCATCCGCCATCATGCCGCGCCGCCTATCACCAAACGAAGAGGAAATCCAGAACTACATCGGACGTGCCCAGCAGGGACTTGCCGGACAGTCACCCAAGGATCAGGCCGCGGCGAGATCCAGTGACCCGCGCACCGCAAGGGCCGGACAACGCGCGATGGCAGATCGATCGTATGAGAACGCCCGCAATCAGGTAGCCGTTGACCGTGAGAGCGAGCAGATCGCCCGTGAGCAGGAAGCCACGGCCAAGCAGGTAGCCGCAGAAACCGCCAAGGCAGCACGCCAGCAGGAAGCCCGGGACGTTCGCGCCGGTGCCGCCAAGGGAATGGAAACCACCACCGACGTTCAGACCGGCCGGACCACGATCAAGACCAACCCCGACGGCTCGCCGGCATGGCAGACCGGGCCCGTTGGCGATCCCTACCGTGCGCCGGATACCGTCATGGAAACCGTGGCCACCACCGATGAGGGCCAGACCTATCGGCCGCTCTCGAATCCGCTGGTTCCTGATGATGGCAGCGCCATTGCCGCCCCAGGAACCGCGGAGAAGTCCACAACCCAGAACTGGCAGCAGGATCGCCGGGACGCGCAAGGCAACGTCACGCCGACACCGCTTCCCGTGACAGCCGACGCCAAGACCGGACAGCAGACGGTCGAGATGAAGGACCCGACCGGCCAGATGACTCCGAAGCTCGTGGGAATCGATCCCGCCACGCAGGAGCGCCAGAACCGGGTTGCCGTGGCAAAGCAGAAGCAGGCCAACATCGATCTTTCCCGCAACCAGATCGCACAGGCCAAAGCAATCTACGGCCCGCAGTTCGAACCGATCGACAAGGCGTTCCGCGAAGCCGAAGCGAAGTGGAAGCCGTTCACCGAAGACGGCATCCAGAGCAAGACCATCGGAAACATTTCGCGCTGGGTCCGCGTCAACGAGAAGGGATTCGAAAGCCCGCTCAGTGAGTCGGAAGCCGCCGCCTACCAGCGCAACAAGGGACAGGCCAAGCTTCAGTTTGACATCGCCGCCAAAGCCTACAACGAGGCCAAGCCGCGCATGGACAACATCCAGGCGGAGGAGGATCGGATCAGGATCGAAGAACTCAAGAACGACGAGGAAATCATCCGAGCGAAGTCAGGCTTGGACATGCGCGACCACGTTCTTGAACTCTACTCGGGCAAACAGGACGACGCCTTGTTTGATCAGCTTGGAATTCCCAAGCCACGCACCACGTCCCAAGAGCCGCATGACACTCCGGAAGCCCTGTCACGAAAACTTGCAGCGATGGACATCGAGGCGAACCGCGTGAAGCGTGACGCCAGCACCGGAGCCATCACACCAGAGGAGGCCGACGCCAAGACCCGCCTGCTTGCCGAATGGAAAGGCCAGACGGTC
Source organism: uncultured Hyphomonadaceae bacterium (assembly GCA_937873805.1). GTDB lineage: Bacteria > Pseudomonadota > Alphaproteobacteria > Caulobacterales > Hyphomonadaceae > UBA7672. The sequence continues at coordinate 7,225 of CALMWO010000528.1, read as the reverse complement.
GAACAAGCCAAGGCCGAGGCCACCGCCAATCTGGAGGCACAAGGGCGCGAGATCGCATCGCGCTACATCGGCAGCGGTATCCGCAGCCAGGAACTCGCCGGGAAGACGGTGGGCAACTACTCCGGCATCAAGAACACGGTGAACGAAATGGGATCGTTCATCACCGGAAACCAGAACATCCCGGAACTCACCGCCGAAACGCTCAGGCTTTCCAACCGCAGCATCGACGCCGCCATCAAACGCGCCGACGACATGGCCGCTTCCCCGCTCTATGGCGAGAAAACAGCGGCAGCGGTGAAAAGCCAGCTCACCCGCATGAAGGCGGAACTCAGCAAGGCGGGCATCGCGCCGGAGGATCAAGGCCGCGTGATCCAAGACACCGCCAAGGCACAGGCATGGACCGAGCAGGACGAGGACATGACCCGCCGCTTGTCCACGGGTGACATCGTGATCAATCCGGGCCGCGTGTTCGGCAACAAGGACGCCATTGTTTCCGAGATCAACGCATCCGACGCCACCCCGGAAGCCAAGCGGTCCGCCATCAGCCGACTCGACCAGATGCGCGAGAAGATGGCGGGCATGTTGTTCCGCCAGACGGTCTATTCCGACGAAGGATTCAAGGACTTCGGAAACCAGCAGTTCAAGGCTGGCAACCGAGATAAGGCGGACATTCTCGATCAGTGGTCACGCCAGCAAAAGGACCGCGGATGGCTTTACAAGGCGACCGATGCCGTCACGGAAGGCGTCAAAACCGGATCGGTTGGCGTGGTGAAAACCATTGTCGGCACCGCTGGCGGACTCAGCGCGTTGATGGGAGCGGATGGATTCGCCAAGACACTTGGCAAAACCGCCGATGACATCGGGCAGGTGATCCAGACCGAGCGTGATTCCGCGCAACTCCGCGGCATGACCGGAGCCTATGGCATCACCAGCGATCTGACCGACACCGTGGCGCAGATGGCACCCATGATCGCTGGCGGGACTGTCGCCGCTGGCATGAAGGGACTCGCCGCCACGGCCACCCGAGGCATGTCCGTCTATGGCTGGGCGGGCGCACAAGGCTACGAATCGAAGCTGGCAGACGCCGTGAACATCGCGGCCAGCCAGAAGGGATCAAAACTCACCAGCGAAGAGGTTGGCGACGTTCTCAAGAACCCGCGCACGCAGGTTGCCGCATTCCTCAACGGCGCACAGACCGCCATGCTTGCCGCCGCACTCCCCAAAGGCTCCGAGCGCGTGGCGCTGGGCACCAAGGCGGGCGGCATGACCGTGACGGACTTCCTCCGGGCTGGCGGCACGCGGGCGATCAAGGACGGCACGTTGAAGACTGAACTCAAGGCAATGGGCAAGACCATCTTCGCCGACGCCACGGACGAAATGCTGGAAGAGTTCACCAACCAGGTGTTCGACGGATTGATTTCAACGACCGTTCTCAAGCAGGACATGCAGCTTGGCGATCTGCTTGAGCAATCGTTTGAGGCTGGCGGACTCGGAGCCGTGGCCGGAGGTGCCTTGCCACAGTTCGCCGGAGGCAAGACCAAGGCGGACACCCACCGTGAAATGCTGGCCGTCCTGCAAAGCCAATCGCTCGCCGCTCCCGATGAGCGCATGGTTTCCACCGCACTCGCCGCGATTGATCCGGAAGCCAAGCGCCCGGACGCAAAAGAGCTTCAAGCCGCCCGCCAGTTGGTCGGCCCGGACAGCACGGCCATCAAGTCGCTCGAAAAACTAGCCGCAGCGCACGATGCGGCCATGAAGGCGAAGGACTACACCGGAGCGGCCAAGATCGAGGACGACATCAACCGCACGTTCACCGAGGAACAAACCCGATCCGCCAAGGATGCCGCCGATGCGGTGATGCTTGCCCGCGAACTGGATGGACTGGAGGAACAAGCCGGAAGTGCGATCTGGCAGGCGACTCAGGAACTCAATGCCGCCCGTGCCAGCGGAGACAAACAGGCCATCGCGCAAGCGGAAGTCGCTCTTGAGGAAGTCCGCCAGCAAGCGCCGAATGTTCCCCTCGCGCGCGCCGCGGTGAAACTCGCCACCGGCAAGGACATCGGAGAACTCACCGACTCGGAACTCCGTGCGGTCGGATACAAGCCAGCCGACAACGGCACGGTTTCCCCGATGACTCCGAAGGAATTGGCGGACGCCGGACTCTCCAAGCCGCTGATCCGCGCCGGGGCCGATGGTTCCGCCATCATTCTGGACGAAGCGATCAAGCAGGTAGCCGCCACATCGGAGAGAGCCGCCACACGAATCCAGCTTGGAGAACAGGAAGCCATGGCCGCTTCCCAAGCACGCGCACAATCACCCACCCCACAAACCAATGTCGGACAGCAGCAAACGCAAGCCGGGGGCACCGCGCCCCAACCTGTCGCCCAAGAAGTTCAACCGGAAGTACCGCAAGCCCAGCCTAGCCCAGCAGGAATGGGACAGGAAGTTCCGGGCAGCGGAGGAACAGCACTGGCGGGAACAGGAGAACCGGGACCAGTAGAGCAATCGGTAATTCCGTCCAATCAGACCGATATGGGAAATCCCATTTCGGAAACCGAGCCCGCAACGGACCAAACCGCCGATCCCTTCGAACCCACCGCCGAAGATGCGGCCTCGATCGAAAAGCGGATGCAGGCCGAAGCCGTAGCCGATGAAGTTGTTTCCCGGGTGGAGAAATCCATCCCCGGCATCCGTGGCCGCATCCAGATTGCGGAGGAGCAAGGCGACATGCCATCGGGAGGAGCCTACGCCGATTCAAGCGGCCGGATCGTTCTCCCGCTTCCGGACATCGAGGCCGAGCTCGACCGCAACGGCGGCGACATCGAAGCCCTTGCCGACACGCTGGAACGCTACGTCTCGACCCATGAGGTGGTTCACCTGATCCAGTATTCCACGGTGGAAGCCGCATGGAAAGAAGCTGGAAGCCTCGGGACGTTCGGCCAGTTCTTTGGCGAGTGGTACGGCCGGATGCACGGCGAGCTTGGCCAAGGCGTGATGGATGCCGCGGCGAAGATCTACGGGCAGGAAGCCTGGAACCGGATCAGCGATGCCGCCAAGGCCGCTGAGGTGGTTCGCATGCTCGTGGAAAGCCGGATCAACCCGGATGCCGCCGATGTCTCGGAACTCTTCCGCGAAGTCCGCAAGGCCAACAGCCCGACGCTCATTGAGACGATCAAGCGGGCAATCACGATGCTGAAAGACCTGTTGGCCAAGGGCGAGCTTCCGGAGGCTGTGAAGGATCACGTTGCCCAGATCGAGGCGCTTTACCGCGAACTCACCAGCGAATCACCCGCGCAAGCCGCGGAGCCGACCGGAACCGCTACCGAAGGCACAGCTCCCGCCGAGGGTAACGGCGGGGGCGCTCCCTCTTCCACTGTCTCCAATAGTGCCGAAACATCCGACACGCCCGCAGAGGCCAGCACGCCGGAGCCAGTGGAACCCACTCCCGAGAAGCCAGCCAAGCCCCGCCGCCAGATTGACAGCCCGGCACGGCGCGAGGCGTTTGCAATCATCAACTCAGGCGACTACAAGACCATCACCAAGCTCTATGGAGAAGTCGGCAAGATCACTCCGCTTCCGCCGAATATCGCGCTCATCAAGAAGAAGCGGGATGACAAGAAGAAGCTGACTGAAAGCGAGCGGAAGACTTTCGACACCTTCGACAGCCAGTACAACGGCATCGTTTTCAAGAGCCACTTCCCGGACACCAAAAACGGCAAAGTCGCCCGCGAGGTGCTTGGGCTGATCATGGCACCGCAGAAAGGCGGGTTATCGCCATCGGTCGCCGCTCAGGGAGTGAATGAATCCTGGACGCCGGATCAACTCTGGCAATCGATCCGGACTGAACTCGGACGCATCGCCAAGGGTCGCGCCACCGGCAATCCGATGGACATCGAGAACCCGACCGCCGAGGACATCGCCAGAGCGGAGGCACAGAACGCCGCGCTGATGGATGAATCCGACATCGAGCAACAGCAGGCCGAGAACTTCGACGCCGCGAACACCGCGGACAACGGAGGCAAGCCGATCTCCATGGAGGATTTCACTCCGGAGATGGTTGGCCAGTTCATCACCGTGGACGGCGAACGCATGAAGGTTGCGGCCGTGGAGTGGAACAGCTTCTTGGACATGCCGCAGAGCGTGACGCTTCAGGACGGAACGAGGTTCGGCCGGCAGGTGCTTGAGGATGGCGAAGTCGTGTATGTGGAGGATGAGAGGCCAGCAGCACCAGCCAAGACCACGAAGCCAGTTCCAACCGAGCCATTGGCGTTGGGCAATGCGCCAAGCGTCGGTAGAGGTAAGCCGCGGAATCTCGTCGAGTTCAAAAATCCGATCACCGGACCATCCGGCGCAAAGCTCAGCGCCTATCAGTGGCAATACCGCTTGGAAGAAGGCGTTGACAAGCGCGGCGAGGATTCAGCCGTCCGGGTTTCGGATTGGGAGAAATCCGCCACCAATCAGGAAACCGGCCGCGAGGTGGTTCACCAGTTCCATGTCGATACCCCAGATGGGAAGGGACAGGTTGTGAGCCTTGAATCCGCGCTTCAACTGCTGGGTTACACCGAGAAGAACAGCGCATCAACCGGACGCATCAAGTCGCTGGCATCCGCCCTCAAGACGAGAGCCAAGAACCTGATGGAATTGGACCGCCTCGAAGCCGAGAACGCAGTGTTTCAGGAATGGCAGAAGCGATATGACTTCGCCTTTTCCCGGGTGGACATGGCCAAGATGCCGCCGCTCACAAGCGAATACAAAGAACCGATTCGGACGTGGAAGCGTGGCGACTATCAGGAAACCCGGTTTGGCGCATGGATGAAAGATCCAAAGCCGGAGGATGTGACTCGCATTGCCCATGAAACCGCGAACGGATGGAAAGAAGCCGAGGCGATCAAGGAAGTCGGCAAAAGCCCGAAAACAACCAGCGACATCGGCGCGAAGATCAAGGATCTGAAACGGCGAATCAAACTGTTGGACGCCAAGATCGAGAACGACACGAAGGCCGAAGTGTCTGCCGCAGCTCCGCAATCCGCGATGGACCGCAAGAACTCGGATTCCAAGCAACTCTTCGCCGATGACGGCGGGTTCCAGTTGGCCGCGCAGTCCACACAGGACGGCGACAAGATCGCGGCTGACAAGAAGGCCAAGGAGGAAGCAGAGGCAGCGCAGGACGCGGCGCAGACGAAGCTGTTTGCATCCCCCACTCAGCAAGCGCCCGCGTTCTACTCGCAGCTTTCCCGCACGCTCGAAGCCAAGATGCCGAAGTCGGCACCGCCGCAACAGGTGATCCAGATCGCCGCGTCCGGAGCCAAAGCCGAGGAAATCAAATGGAGCGGACTGGTTCCGAAGCTGCAAAGCATGGGGCCGAAGGTGGACAAGGCGGAACTTCTCGCATGGCTCGCTGATGAGGGGAGCGTGAGGTTTGAGGAGGTTTCGACAGGAACACCGAAAGAAAACAGAGACAAACTTAGCGCGTTCCGCCGTCGCATGCGTGCAGGAGAGGCATTGCAAGGAGACGAACAACGTGAGTATGACCGACTCGCAGCATTTGATGACAACGGCGGAGATTCTACCAAGTTCTCGCAATACACGCTCCACGGCGGCAGCAACTACCACGAGGTCGTGCTCGCGATGCCGAATGTGGGTTTCGAGGAGTGGACGAAAAATCGTGGCGTTTCAGATTTCTCGAAGCTGGAAGCTGGCAAGCAAAAGGCCATGATCGACCAGTTCTCACGCGAGAAGGGACTTGGCTACACCTCCAGCCACTTCCCCGACGTTCCGAACTACGTCGCGCACATGCGCTTGAACGAGCGATCTGATGCCGCTGGCAAGCCGGGGCTGTTCATCGAGGAACTCCAATCGGATCGCCATCAGGCTGGAAGGAAGCAAGGATACAAAGGCGAGACTCCAACCGACGAAGAAGTCCGCCGTTTCTTCCAACTGAAAGAGGACGCGGACCCGGCGGACTACCGCGAGGAGATGATGCAACATCGCGACTACCGCAAGAACGCGGTGGCCGACGCCCCGTTCCGCAACGACTGGCCGCTCGCTCTCTTCAAACGCGCCCTCCGCGATGCCGTGGCGGGCGGGAAGACGTGGATAGGGTGGACGACGGGCGAGACGCAGAATGATCGGTTTGATCTGAGTAAGACGCTTGAGTCCGTGGAAGTCACTCGTGAAGGCGAAAAGTTCCGCGTGTTTTACCGCACACATGAAGGCGCAAGCTCCGACGCCGGGGTGTTCCCGGCACAAGAACTGCCTGATGTGATCGGCAAAGAACTCGCTGACAAAGTTGTATCCGACTTCAGCGGAGGTGATCCAGCCCGCAAAGGGGAACTGAAATCACAGATGGAGCAAGCTCGTCGTGATATGCAGGCATATGGGTATGATGATCCGAAAGGCGAAGAAGCATTTGACCGATACAAAGCACTGCAATCTGAGTATCAAGCGAGCAACCCGAGTACCAAAAAATATGAAGGTCTCGACCTCAAAGTCGGTGGCTCCGGCATGAAGGGCTTCTACGACAACATGCTTCCGAAGGAGATCGGCAAGTATGTGAAGCAGTGGGGCGGGAGCGTTCAAAAATCCTCGCTTGGTGGAGAGACAAGGCCATACGACATTCGGCAAGTGCCTGCTGGTTGGGCTGTTTCTGGAAGCGAAGGAACCAACGCCTTCACGACTGAGGGAGAAGCCAAAGAATTTGCCGCCGAGAAGTATGGAGCGCCAACCCCCATCCACCGCATCGACATCACCCCGGCCATGCGCAGCGGAGTTCAGCAAGGCCAGGCTTTGTTCTCCTCCCCATCCCGCCGCGACACCTCCACGCCCGATCTGTTCGCCGCCGCACAGGCACCGGACGCCAAGGCAAAGCTCGGAGACGTGAAGGTCGGAAAGGTCCACGCGCTCAACGCCTATCGCGCCCTCACGGCCAAGAAGGCCAAGGTGGGACTCAATGCCGCCGAGGAGCAGCAGCTTCTCGACGTGGAGCAGGCGCTTGGGCAGAAGCTGGCGTTCGACATGGAAGGCGTGAGGGGCGAGGCTCCGGCAGTTGTTAAGGAATCCTCAACAACTCAACCCGCACCGAAGGCGATCAGCGGCAGCATCGGCGGACAGCAAGACTTGCTGATGGGCGGCGAGACGCTAAAAGGCGGGCAGATGACGCTGTTCTCGTCTCCGACACCCGAGCAAGACCGCGCCTATCTGGCAGCCGTGGAAGCTGGCGACATGG
>CALMWO010000527.1 GCA_937873805.1 uncultured Hyphomonadaceae bacterium | reverse complement strand
CTACGCGGTCGATGCAGGGATGATCGAGCGAAACCCGGCGCTCGGCATCAAGCTCGCTCCGTCAGGACAGAGGCACCGCTATCTGTCGCCTCAGGAGCTGAAGCGCCTGGGCGAAGTTCTGGATCAGCCGGCTGCCTCTGAGACAGCCGGTACGGCGGTTACTATCATCCGCCTGCTGGTCCTGACCGGCGCCCGCCGGGGCGAGATCGAAGGATTGAAGTGGTCCGAGGTGGACTTCAATTTTGGGATGCTGCGAAAGGAAACCAGCAAGACAGGCGCGAAAGTAATCCCGCTGGGCAGGGCGGCTCTCCAGATACTCGATGACCAGCGTCAATGGACGTCGAGCAATCAGGTCTGGGTGTTTCCGGCTCAGAAGGGCGACGGGCACTTTGACGGTTTGAGCAAGGAGTGGGGGAGGATCCGGCGATTGGCCGGGATCGCCGACGTTCGGGTGCACGATCTCCGGCACACCTTTGCGAGCATAGGCGCAGGGGGCGGCGTTGGTCTGCCTCTGATTGGCGGCATCCTGGGTCATCGACAGGCGTCCACTACCCAGAGATACGCGCATCTCGCCGACACGCCGCTGAGGGCGGCGGCAGACTTTATCGGCGCGGAGATCGCGGCTTCGTTGGAAGCGAAAAGCCAAGTCCCAACCCGCAGGCCGATCTAGCAAGTGTCGCTTCTATAAGTGTCGGATTCAGGTCGTTGGCACGGGGGCACACTGAACTACGGTAGTTGGCCCAAGCAATACGGCATTTTGTCAAGCAGACGGCTCTCACCAATCTTATTGCGTCCTCGCTCGAAACATCCAGGCCGCAGCGGGCAAGGTGATGCTCGCGATAATGATGAGCGGAGCGGTATTGCTCAGGATTTCCAGAGCCGGCATGTCTTTCAGAAACACGCCGTGCACGATCACCAGGAAGTGCCGCAGTGGGTTGATCATGGTGAACGCCTGCAACCACTCGGGCATATTTTCGACCGGCGCGCCAAAGCCGGATAACATGATGGCCGGAGCGATGAAGGCGAACGCCCCGATTATGGCTTGCTGCTGCGTTGCAGAAATCGCAGATATGAAAAGACCCACTCCGAGCACGGCCGCCAGGAAGAACACCATCGCGAGATAGAGCAGCGGCAGCGATCCCAAGAGGGGCACGCCCAATGCAAACACGGCCAAGGCTATGAAAATCGTGCCTTGCAACGCACTGATGAGAAATCCTGGCGCGATTTTGCCAAGCATGATTTCAGTTTGATTCAGAGGCGAGACCAGTAACTGGTCGAAGGTTCCCAGTTCCCGTTCGCGTGCGATCGAGAGCGTGGTCACGACGATGGCAGTGAGCATGGTGATCATCGCGAGCAGCGCCGGAACCATGAACCAGCGATAGACGAGGTTGGGATTGAACCAGTGGCGTACCACTCCGTCGGTCAAAACGGGGAGGGGGCGTGCCGTCGCTCCGACGCCTGCTACGATCCGATTGATATACCCGAACAGAATCTGGGCGGCGTTTGCGCGCCGACCATCGAGTACGATTTGGGTGTGAGCGGTGCGACCCGCTTCGATGTCGCGGGAGAAGTCTTGCGGGATATGGATAGCGGCGAGAGCGCGGCCGCTGTCGATGACGTCCGTGATCTCACCGACGCTTGAAAGCACAATCACCTCGTCGAACGTAGAGGTCGCCTCCATGCGCGCGACGATTTCGCGTCCCCACCGGCCGTGGTCCAAGTTAACGACGGCTATGTCGACGTTACGCACTTCGAGTGTGGCCGCGAAGGTGAAGACGAAGAGCTGGATGAGCGGAGGCGCGACCAGCACCAAGCGCCCCCGCGGATCTCGCGTGAGCGCCAGTAGCTCCTTGACGATCAGCGAGAGTATGCGCTCCCACATCGTCAGGCGATCCTCTTCGGCGTCACGCGCCACGCGAAGAACAAAAGCACGGCCCCAAGCCCTAGCATCTTGAGTATTGCTGGCAGGAGCACTTCCCAGACGTCGCCGGCCAAGAACACTGTCTGCAGCCCGGTGACGAAATAGCGTGCCGGGATGATCGCGGTGATCGCCCTGATGGGCTCGGGCATAGACTCGATCTCGAACATGAAGCCGGAAAGCAGCATCGCCGGCAGGAAGCCGGAGAAGAGCGCAAGTTGCGAGGCGACGAACTGATTCTTTGCCGCAGAGGAGATGAGAAGTCCTTGTCCGAGCGCCGGCGCCAGAAATGCGGCAGTCAGCGCAAGGATAGCCAGGAACGAGCCACGGAAAGGCACGCCGAACAGAAAGATTGCCGCCGCCACGCACGCCGCCATGGTCGCCAGCGCGAGTAGAAAATAGGGGATGAACTTGGAGACCAGCAGTTCAAGGGCGCTGACAGGGGTCGCAAACACGGCCTCGAGTGTGCCGCGTTCCCATTCGCGTGCCACCACCAATGCGGTGAGAAGCGTGCCGATGATCGTCATGACCAGTGCGATCGAGCCTGGCACGAGATTGTACCGCGTCCGCAGATCCTCGTTGAACCAGAACCGCGGCTCGATCGAAATGGCAGGCGTGGAGGCTACACCACGATCACGAGCGAATTGTGTCGACCAGGTTGCCAGCACGCCCTGGGAATAATTGGCGACGATCTCGGCAGTGTTGGGTTGCGAGCCGTCGGTAACGATATGGATCTGCGCGGGCCACGAACCGCGCGCATGCAGGCGCTGGGAGAAATCAGGGGGGATGACAAGAAAGCCCCGCAGCTCGTTGGCCCGAAGAGCGCGTTCAGCTTCGGCTCGGCTTGGATATAGCAGCACCTCGAAGTCGGGGGCATTGGAATAGGCGTCGGCAAGACTCCGCGCATCTGGACCACGCTCCTCGAGGACCACACCAAGCCGCACCGAGGCGGCGTCGAGCGAGATGCCGTAACCGAAGAGAAAGAGGAGAAAGAGCGGCAGGAACAGCACGATTACCGCGCTCGAGGGATCGCGGCGGATCTGTTTGGCTTCCTTGCGGGCCAAGGCAGCGATGCGCCCAAGCGATCCGAGCTGGCGCGGCGGGGTCATGGCTCCTCCCGCTCGGCGTCCGAGCGCTCGATCAGCCGGATGAACGCGTCATCCATGGTCGGGTCCGGCAGTTCGGCATCGCGCACCGCGTCCTTGAGTGCATCCGGGCTGCCCTCCGCCACGAGGCGCGCACGATAGATCAGGCTGATACGGTCGCAATACTCAGCCTCCTCCATGAAATGGGTAGTGACCAGCACGGCCACGTTCTTTTTGACGAGCGCATTGATGTGCGACCAGAATTCGCGCCGCGCCAAGGGATCAACGCCAGAGGTTGGCTCATCGAGAAAAAGAGCGTCAGGCTCGTGTAGCAGTGCGCAGGCGAGCGCCAGGCGCTGCTTGAATCCCAGGGGCAGGGCTCCTGCGTTCCGCCCAGCCATGGGGCCGAGCTCGAACACTTCGATCATGGTCGCGACACGATCTCGACGGCGCGTGCCGGTGAGGCCATAAACGCCGGCAAAAAAGTCGAGGTTCTGGCGCACCGAAAGTTCCCCATAGAGCGAGAATTTTTGCGCCATGTAGCCCAGACGCGCACGCGCCTTGGGCGCGGCGCGGCGAAGATCGATACCCGCCACGTGGCCCTCGCCGCTTGTAGGCCGCAACAGGCCGCACAGCATTTTAAACGTGGTGGACTTGCCCGCACCGTTCGGGCCGAGCAAACCGAAGATCTCCCCCGGACGTACCTGGAAGGTGATGTTTTCGGCGGCAGTGAAGGCGCCGAACTGTTTTGTCAGTCCGCGTGCCTCGATAACGGGCTTGTCGCTTGCGGGGATCATGCGCATAGCGGCTGCGAGCGGAGAGTCTCGGAGATGCGATCCGCCCAGAAGATCGACGAACGCATCTTCAAAGCGAGGCGGCGCCGCTGAAGCCGAGCTGAGGCCGGCGGGCTTATCGTGTGCGCGCGTCATCACGCGGATGGAATCTCCCTGGAGCACCGCGTCTGCGATTGTGGGGTCGCTCTCAAGGCGCTGCAGTTCTGTGCGCTTGGCGCCTGCGTCGGGGCGTACGCGGAAGACGCGCCCCTCCACACGCGCCGTCAGTCCCTGCGGCGAACCGGCATAGAGCAAGCGTCCCTCGTTCAGCAGCAGAACCTCGTCGCAGCGCTCTGCTTCGTCGAGATACGAGGTCGACCAGACCACAGCCGTTTCGGGGTCGACAAGGCCACGCACCATCGCCCACAATTCACGTCGGGACGCGGGATCAACCCCAACTGACGGCTCGTCGAGCAGCAGGAGGCGCGGACGGCGCAGTAGAGCGCAGGCAAGCCCGAGTTTCTGCTTCATGCCGCCAGATAGTTTGCCCGCCAGCCTTGCGCGAAACGCACCGAGATCGGTGAAGTCGAGCAATCTATCGAAGGCGCTGTTACGTTCCGCTGCTGAAAGGCCCTGAAGATCGGCATAGAGATCGAGATTTTCCTGGACGCTCAGATCTTCATAGAGGCCGAAGCGTTGCGGCATGTAGCCGATGCTGGCCTGCGCCGTCCCCGGGTTGCTTCGCGTGTTGGCGCCTAGAATGCTCACATCGCCGTGGTCGGGCAGAACGAGGCCCGTCATCAGGCGGATCAAGGTTGTCTTGCCGGCGGCGTCAGGACCAACAATGCCCGTGAGTCGGCCAGCTGCGATTGAGGCGGTTATGGCGTCGAGCGCAGGGCGGTCCATTCCGGCAAACGACTTGCTGGCGCCTTGGATTATCGCCAACGGTGCTGTCACGGGCGCTCCCGATCGTCATCCGGCGCGGACTCCAGGTTTAATGCGCGAATGCCCACGCTCGCCGGCATACCTTGGCGCAGGAGTGCGTCGGGTTCGGCGACGATGATGCGGACCTGATAGACGAGGCCGCTGCGCAGGTTTTCAGTCTGGACTGTTCGCGGCGTAAATTCCGCGGTCGGCGAAACGAAGCCGACTTGTCCGCGATAGCGCCGGTCGGGCGCGGCATCGGTCCAGACCTCGGCCTCGGCGCCAGGGGCGACGCGCGCCAAATCCTCGCCCTGTACATATGCGCGCACCCAAAGCGGGCGATCTAGCGCCAGCGTAAGCGCGGTTTCTCCCGGCTGCACGATTGCGCCCGGTTCACGGACGCGGGCGAGCACGACACCGGCCGAAGGCGCCTTCAATGTCGCATCGGCGAGCCTCGTTTCCGCGGTCCGTAGACGCGCTTCGGCTGCCGCTAGCGCAGCGCGACCTGCATCGACATCCTCGGCTCGAAAGCCTTCTCGTGCCAGGTTCAGCGCTGCTTCAGCAACATGCAGGCGGGCTCTGGTTTCCTCGGCCCGTGCCCGCGATTCGGTGGCGGATTGTTGGGAAACAGCCCCGTTGGCGAACAAAGTCTCCTGCCGGCGCGCGGTTTCTTCGGCGCTGCGCTGCGAGGCGCGCGCCTCGATCACGCGTGCCTCGGCGCTGCGAATCTCGGCTGGACGCATGCCAGCCTCCAATCGGCGCAAGTCTGCCTGCCGCGTCGCCAACTCCGCCGCCGCCACGGCGCGCTCGTTCTCAAGCGACTCAGGATCGAGATGCGCCAAAGCCGTGCCCGCTTCGACCCTGTCACCTTCCTCGACAAACATTTCTGCTATGCGTCCGTTGACACGAAATCCAAGCTGCACCTGTCGAATGTCGATATTGCCTTGGAGAACCAAGTACTGTTCGGCTTGGCCGCGAAACATAGGCGCAATCGCGAAGTTCCAGAGCGCAAAGGCAAGGGCCAGGCCGAGTGCTCCCGCCGCCGCACGAAGGATGATGCGTTTGCGTGTCATGACGCTGATCTTTCAGCGTCGTTTTGGGCTAGAATCGCATCGACATTTGCGCGAATGGCGCGTTCGAGAACGTGGAACTCGTCCTTACCTATCTTGTTCCAACCGAGAACTCGCAGGGCAGCGGCGCGCGCCATGCGAAAGACAAGCACTTGCCCCAGCATGGCCAGAGCGCGCGCGCGCGTTTCGGTGTCCGCAGGATCACGATCGAGCGCGATTGCGGTCAGCCTTACCAGCATGGTCAGCATACGCCCCATACTACTGGAGAACAGGATCTCGAACTCCGGACCTGGCTGCATCTGTTCGCGGAGGATGATGCGCGCCCAATCGTCGGAGGCCTCCAGAAGCAACGCGCGCGCGATATTGGCGAGCGCCAGATGCACCAATTCGCGCGCGTCATCGGGAGGGACGGCGCCAGCGCTCAAGCGTTCCTCGATCGCGCCGGCGGCAGGACCGACAATGGCGCTCATGGCGTCTGCGATGTGCTGGACCACGCCGCGATAGAGTTCGGCCTTGCTGCCGAAGTGATAGGTGATCGCCTGCAGATTGACGCCGCTCTCGGTGGAAATCATCCGCGTGCTCGCCGCGGCAAAGCCCTCGCGCGCG
>CALMWO010000526.1 GCA_937873805.1 uncultured Hyphomonadaceae bacterium | reverse complement strand
AATGATGCCGCCGAACGTTGCGGTTAGTGCGCCCATCACCACGCAGATCACTGGATGAACCCCCAGCGACAGCGCTTTCGCCGCGCCGACGACGGCATAGACGCAGAGCCCCACCGCATCGAGCCACAGCAGCGTCTGCTCATGCACGCCGCGTCCGCGGGTCAGAAAGACCAGCACCGCCACCACCGAGCACACGATCACATAGCCGGGATCAAGCACCCAGAAGACCGGCGCATCGATCAGCAGGTCGCGCAGGGTTCCCCCGCCCACGCCTGTAATGGCGGCGAAGAAGATGAACGTGACCACGTCCTGCCGCTTCTGCGCGGCCATAAGGGCGCCGGACGCCGCGAAAGTCGCGACGCCTGCATAATCCAGAACTGAAAGCAGCGTGATCTGCATGCAAGACCTACAGCGCGAATTGCCAAGCTAGGCAACGCCGGTTTAGCCTCAAGGCATCACGGGAGGATTGAACATCCGCTCACGTTTTGCCCTTGCGACAGTTGCCCTCCTCGCCGGGCTCGGCGGTGTGGGCCTTGCCCAGACCGCGTCGACGCCGGGCAAGAAGACCGAGGCGCAGTTTGCAGGCGGCTATCGTCCGGATGCCTGCCGCTATCCCAGACCGGCTCGCGACAAGCAGTTGTCCGGCTGCTGCCAGATGGATCTGGAGATCGGCCCAGACGGTAGCGTGCTTAGCGCCGATGGCGTCTGCAGCGATCCGATCTTCCTTGAACCAACCGTGCGCTGCCTCGTCGCGCAGGACTTCGTCCCCGCCACGCGCAATGGCCAGCCGGTGCGTGACCTGCAGCACCTCGAATACGAATGGCGCGCCACCACGCCCTCGAAGACAAACCTCTGCAACAAGCTGAAAACCAGCTGAGGCGGGCCTTGCCTGCCGCGGTGGCTTGGCATCCAGCAACCGGCATGATGTGAAGCTGTCTGGCGTTGCGTCGGGAGTGTGCCGGATGGAAGTGATCGCGAATGGCGCGGATGGCTGGCTCTACTGGTCCGAGCTTGCCCGCAACTGGGCTTCCGCCTTCACCTTTGTTGCAGCCTTGCTCGCAGGTCTGTTCGGCTTGTTCCGCTATCTGCGTTCCGAGCGGATGCGCCAGACGGAACAGGTGCGCGAACTCTACCGCATGTTCTTCGAGTCTGACCGCTATCGCCGCATCCGCTTCGTGCTGGCCAACCCTGACTCGCCCGAATTCGCCGCGCTGAAAACCGAGCTGGCGACGCCCGGCATGCCCAAGGCGCTCGAGGGTGAGCTGATCGACCTCCTGAACTTCTTCGAGTTCGTCTCCGGCCTCACCCGGCGCGGTCTCGTTGCGCGCCGCGATATCGACTGGATGTTTGCCAGCTTCATTGGCCGTGTCGTGGCGGTGGACTTCGTTCGCGCCTATGTCCTGCGTTCCGACTTCGAGGAACTTCAGGATGCGGCCCGCGCGGCGGACCGGAAAAAGAAGTGACGCCAGCTCCCAGGCCCCGCCCATGATCAATCGCTCCGCCGGCCCCGAAATCCTTCGCCTGATCGACCTCCTGTCGAAGCTGCCCGGACTTGGGCCCCGCTCGGCGCGGCGCGCGGCGCTGCATCTGCTCAAGAAGCGCGACCAGCTTCTGAACCCGCTCGCGGCGGCGCTCGCCGATGCTTCGGCAAAGGTCGAAATCTGCCGTCAGTGCGGGAATTTCGACACCGTGAACCCGTGCTCGGTCTGCATTGCCCCGGGACGGGACAGTTCCGTGATCTGCGCGGTGGAGGAGGTGGGGGATCTGTGGGCGATGGAACGGTCCGGCGTGTTCCGCGGACGTTATCATGTGGTCGGTGGAACCCTGTCCGCGCTCGACGGCATCCGGCCTGACGACCTCAACATCGCGGGCCTGGTAGAGCGCGCCGGCGCCACAGATGTGCGCGAAGTAATCCTCGCGCTCAATGCAACCGTGGACGGACAGACCACCGCCCACTACATCACAGACAGGTTGGCGCATTTGCCTGTGAAGGTGACGCGACTGGCCCACGGCGTGCCGGTGGGTGGGGAACTGGATCATCTTGACGATGGCACGATCGCGGCTGCGATGGCGTCGAGGCGATAAAAAGACGGCTGGAACGTCCCATGGTGAAACGCAAACACGTGCCTGTTGTGCTGACGGTGGCGGCAGTTGGCATCGGTGTCGGGCTCGGCATGTGGCTGATGCGCGAGCGGATCAGGTCTGTCGCCCGCGATGTCCGCGACAATGCCCGGCGGACCAACAACCCGCTCGACGTCTTCGGCACCGACGTGCCGGACGATGCTTTCGAGGGCGTGCCGAATTTTCCGCACATGCCGGAAGGCTGGCGTCCCAAGCGCGGGATGCGCGACTAGTTTTCTCCCCGCAGCAGAATCACGCGACGTTCCGCTCGCGCCAATGGCTTATTGGCGGTTGATCGGAACAAATAAAGAACTTATGGTCGCGCGATGATCCTCGA
Source organism: uncultured Hyphomonadaceae bacterium (assembly GCA_937873805.1). GTDB lineage: Bacteria > Pseudomonadota > Alphaproteobacteria > Caulobacterales > Hyphomonadaceae > UBA7672. The sequence continues at coordinate 5,909 of CALMWO010000526.1, read as the reverse complement.
TACGCTGCACATCATCCTTCTGGTCATTGCGCTCGCCGCCGCTGCGGCTGCCTTCGTGTTCTCGCAACGCAAGCCGCCAGACACTGCGCATCTGTCGGCCGAACTGGCGGAACGCAGCAAGGAAGTGGCTGGCCTGAAATCGGAAGCAGCCACCCAGCGTCAGCGCGCCGAAGCGGCTGAAAAGACCGAAGCCGGCGTGCGCGCTTCGCTCGAAGCCGGTGAGGCAAAAGTGGCTGAGCTCAAGGCGGCCTCCGCTGGGCTCACTCAGCAACTGACCAAGCTGCAGGGCGAGCACGCGCAAGCGCTGGCGGATGCTGCCCGCACGGCCGAACGCGAAGCCAGCTTTGCGCGAGAGAAAGAACAGCTTCAGAAAATGCAGCTCGAAAGCGAAGCCCGCTTCAAGGCGCTGGCGGAAGCTGCCCTGCTCAAATCACAGCAGCAATTCGTGCAGATCGCTGACGAGACACTGAAGAAGCACAAGGAAGGCGCTGAAGGCGAGCTCGGCAAGATGCTGAAGCCGATCCAGGAAAGCTTCGGCCTGTTCCGCGAGAAGGTCGACGAGATCCAGAAGGAGCGCGCGGAAGATCGCGCCAAGCTCTCCGAACAGATCAAGACGGTCGGCGAAAGTGTGCGCCAGACCGAGATGGTGGCAGGCAAACTCGCCACGGCTCTCTCATCGACCAAGGGTGGCGGGCGCTGGGGCGAGGAAACGCTCCGCAACGTGCTCGAAATGGCGGGCCTGTCGCAGTACGCGGATTTCAGCGAGCAGACCTCGAACCAGACCGAGAAGGGCCGCCAGCGGCCGGACGTGATCATCCGCATGCCCGGCGGCCGCGAGCTGGTCATCGACGCCAAGGTGTCGCTCGACGACTATCTTTCAGCCAGTGAGGAAAACGACCCGGGCCTGCGCAAGCAGAAGTTCGCCGCCCACGCCGCGCGCGTCCGTAGCCACGTGACCGGCCTGTCAAAAAAGGAATACACGAAGGAGTTCTCCGAACGGGTGGATTTCGTCGCCATGTTCATCCCCGGCGAGAATTTCTACGCCGCAGTGCTCGAGCACGACCGCGAAATCTTCGATTACGCCGCCCGCAACAACGTCATCATTGTGACGCCCTCCACCCTGATCGCGCTGGCAAAGTCGGTCGCCTATGGCTGGCGTCAGGAGCAGATGGCCAAGAACGCGGAACAGGCGAAGAAGCTGGGGCAGGAACTCTACGAGCGCCTGGCCAAGTTTACCGAGCATATGGGCCGGGTCGGCGGGGGTCTTGGCAATGCGATCAAGGCTTACAACGACATGGTCGGCTCGCTCGAAAGCCGCGTGCTGCCCTCCGCGAAGAAGCTGGAGGAGCTGCAGTTCGCCGACCCGAACAAGGTAATCGAGGAGCCGGCGCCGGTAGACATCGCGCCCCGGCAGCTCACCCTGCTGGACGGCTTGTCGCCGGAGCCCGAGCGGGCGCTGGCGGCGTCGCGCTCCAAGGCCGGGAAATAGCCCTCCCTCCAGGGGCATCCCCGGGTCGTGAAGCATCCCTCACAGGCTCGTTCACTTGACGAAAACCGGGCTCGTCCATAGCTAGCCGTTATGGCTATCCGTCCGATCCTCACTGTTCCCGATCCTGTCCTGAAGCAGGTGTCAAAGCGCGTCGACGCCGTCACCGACGCTACGCGCGCGCTGATGGATGACATGCTCGAGACGATGTACGCCGCCCCGGGCATTGGCCTTGCCGCCGTGCAGATCGGCGAGCCGGTCCGCGTCATCGTGATGGACCTCGCCAAGGAAGGCGACAAACCGGAACCCCGCTATTTCGTGAACCCGGAAATCCTCGAGTCGAACGACGAGAAGCAGACCTATGAAGAGGGCTGCCTGTCCGTTCCGGATTTCTATGACGAGGTCGAACGCCCCAACCGCGTGAAGCTGCGCTATCTGAATTATCAGGGCGAACAGATCGAGGAGTGGGCGGAAGGCATGTACGCCGTCTGCATCCAGCACGAGATGGATCACCTGCAGGGCACGCTCTTCATCGACCACCTGTCGCGGCTGAAGCGCTCCTACGCCATCAACAAGGTCAAGAAGGCCAAGAAGCGCGACGCGGCCTAGCCGGTCCGCCCTCCACAATTCATTTCCGCTTCCGCGCCCGGTTTGTATACAGACCGGGCGCTGCCATATCCGGGCAGCAAAAGCCCCGGGGCGGATTTTGATCAAGGCACGGATTGTCCGCTACCTGTTCGCCATCCATCGCTGGATGGGTGTCACGCTCGGCCTCTTGATGCTGCTCTGGTGCGTCAGCGGCGTCGTGATGATCTGGAACCCTTATCCATCGGTCACGCTGGATGGTCGCGACTATCGTGTCGAAGGCCTCGCGCCTGTCACGGCGCCTGATCGCTTGGCGCTGCCTGCCATTCCCGATGCTGCGACGATTTCCTCCGCGCGTATCGAAATGCTCGCCGACCGGCCAGTGATGTTGCTGGCCTGGAGCGAAGGCGAAGAGGGCAAGCGCGGCCTGTTCGATCTCGCGACTGCAGCGCCCATCGAAGGCATAAGCGAAGCTGAAGCGCTCGCCGTCGCCCGCACCTATGCCGAACGCCACAAGCTGAAGGGGGCCCCTGAGTTCATCCTGTCCATGGAGCGCGATGAGTTCGTCGTCACCGGTTATTTGAATACTCGCCGCCCGTTCCATCAGGTCGCGCTCAAGGACCCGGAAGACACCGTTCTCTACATCTCGTCGAAAACCGGCGAGGTCAGCCAGCGCACCACCGGTTCGCAGCGGGTGTGGGCGTGGCTCGGCGCCATCCCGCACTGGCTGTTCTTCACCGAGCTCCGGCGCAACACGCCGGTCTGGACGCAGGTCATCATCTGGACGTCGCTGGCCGGCTGCTTCCTCACCATCACCGGGCTATTTGCCGGCATCCGCCAGTTCCGCCGCCGGAAGTCGACCGGCAAGCTGGCATCGCCCTATCGCGGCGCGAAATTCTGGCACCACATGATCGGCCTCGTCTTTGGCGTGCTGGTGCTGACCTTTTCCTTCTCCGGCTTCACCTCGATGCAGCCCTGGGGCTGGCTGGAGAACGACAAGGCGTCAGGTGAAGCTGCCGAGCGCTATTCCGGCCAACCGGTCACGTGGGCGCAGCTGAAGCCCGCGCTTGAGGCGCAGGCCGTCGCCCTGCGCACGGTCTCGCGCGAGCGCAGTACGGTTGCGATGATCGTGCTCGAAGGCCAGCCATGGTTCATCTGGCAATCCGTCGATGGCTCTCGTCGCCGCCTTGATGCCAGCGGCCAGCCCGCGCCATTCGATGACGCTGCACGCCAGCGCGCGACAAACCTGCTCGCCGGCGCTGCTGCGCGCTTTGAAGCAATGACCGCGCCTGACGAATACTATTACCCCGGCGCCTCGTCGTCAGACCTGCCGGTGGTGCGCATTGTCGGTGATGGCGACACGCGCTTCTATCTCGATCCAGATACCGGCGCCGTGCGCTTCATCGCTGATGATGGCGCAAAGGGCTTCCGCGTCCTGCACATGGCGTTGCACACGTTCGATTTCGTTGGATCGCCTATTCGGGAAATCCTGCTCGTGCTCGCGATGCTCGGCGTCACTGCCGTCTGCGGGCTCGGCGCATGGATGGGCATGAAGAAGCTCGCGCGCGGCGGCAAGCTCGACAACATCCCGAAAGACGAAACGCCGGCGTCCTAGCCCGGGCTCGCTAGAATGGCGTGATCTGATCGTAGATCAGCTTGCCATACTTGTCGCGTTGCACCGCGCTGATATCGCCGCGACCGCCGTAGGAGATGCGCGCTTCAGCGATCTTGGTGTGCGCAATCGTATTGTCCGATGCCACATCCTCCGGCCGGATCACGCCGGAGATCAGCAGTTCGCGCAGCTCGTTGTTGATGCGCACTTCCTGGCTGCCGCCGATCACAAGATTGCCATTCGCCAGCCGGTCCGTGATCACGGCCGCGATCGTCAGGCTCACTGTCTCCTGACGGTTCACCGAGCCGGCGCCGTTCGATTGCGAGCTTGAATCGAAACCGACGGCCGGATCAAGCGAGGGTGTGCCGGGCAGGGCGTTCTGGATCGTGCTCTCCAGGCCAAGCAACGCCTGCACGCCGGTTTCGGTCGCGCTGGTGCGACTACGCGCTGTCGAGTTGTTCAGCTGCGCCGAATCCTCGATCTCGATGTTCACGGTCAAAATATCGCCGATCTTGCTGGCGCGCTGGTCGTTGAAGAACGACTTGGCGCCTGCCCGCCACAGCGAGTTCGGCGCTTGCGCTTCCATCATCGGCGTCGGCAGCGGCATCGACACGCGTTGCGAACCCGCAATCGTTGCGGGGTTCGAAATCGGGGTCAGTTGCGGCGGGGCAACCGCGTCGTTCAGTCCCGCACAGCCGCCGAGCATCAGCGCGGCCAGACCAGCTCCGGTTGTAAAGGCGTGTTTCATCTGTCCTACCTGCCGTTGACGCGAGCCTCGCCGCTGGCCTCGGCCACGGCTTCGACGGTCCGTTTGGAATAGCTGTTGAGCACGCGAACGGATTCGCCCTTCGCGGCTTCGCTCTGGGCGATGCCGTCGACGCTGAGCCGAACGCCTGCCGATATGTATACAAGCTTCACAGGCTCGCCCTTGCGGATAACCGTCGGCGGCCTCAGGTCCTGCGAGAGCACGGGCTGGCCGGCCTTCAGCGCGCGGCGCACTTCCATGCCCACGGCGTCCTGCATCTCGGCGCCATTGCGAACGATGCGGGTGGGCGAGGCGTCTTCCCAGTTCACGTCGCCTGAGGAAATTACGTGGCCGCGCGGCACATCGCGCACCAGAACGAGAACCTGCATGGCCTGCTGCGCGCCTGCGATCTGCGAGGCGGGTTTCGCGACACGCGCCGTGTTCGCCACCGGTGCGGGCGTCGCATTGCCGGTTCCGCGCGTCACCATGATCGGCTGGTCGAGCGGAATGGCGAGGATCACACCGGCATTCTTCGCCGTCGCAATCAGGAAGGCCGGATCGAGCGCGAGTGTCTGCCCCAGTGGCGGTGATGGTCCAAGCAGGATGCCTGCATGTTCGCCGGTCACGGGCGCGACATCGCCAAGTGTTATCCAGTCGCCGCCAATGACCTTCACACCCGTCCGTTGCGCAACCGCGAGCGGTGCGAGCAGCAGGATGGAAAGGAGAAGGGCGACGATCCGGGTCACTGGATTTACCGCAGGTTGCTGGTGGTGCGCAGCATCTCGTCGGTCGTGGTGATGACCTTCGAGTTCATCTCATAGGCGCGTTGCGCCGTAATCAGCGACGAGATTTCCGTCACCGCGTTGACGTTCGACGTTTCGAGAAAGCCCTGCTGCAGGTAGCCGAAGCCGACCGAAGCCGGTTGCCCGCGGTTTGCCGCGCCCGAAGCCGGCGTTTCCACGAATGAGTTGTCGCCGATTGCTTCGAGACCCGCCGGGTTCACGAAGCGCGCCAGTTCAAGCGCGCCGACGTCCTGCGGGTCGCTGCCGTCGGCCATGATCGCCTGCACGACGCCCTGGCGATTGATCGAAACGCCCACCGCGTCCTGCGGCACCGAGATGCCCGGCGCCACTGTGAAGCCGTCTTCGGTCACCAGCTGTCCATCCGGCGACAGCGCAAAGTTGCCGGCGCGCGTATAGGCGTCGCGCCCATCCGGAAGCTGGACGATGAAATAGCCCTCGCCGGAAATGCCGACATCGTAGGGGTTGGTGGTTTGCGTCATGCCGCCCTGTTCGGTCACGCGGTAGACCGAGCCAGCCTTGACGCCCACGCCGACCTGCACGCCCGTCGGAACGATGGTGCCCTGGTCGGATGAGGTGACACCCATGCGCTCCACATTCTGGTAGAGCAGATCCTGAAACTCGGCGCGCTGCCGCTTGAACCCGGTGGTGTTCATGTTGGCGATGTTGTTGGAGATGACA